>JAVBSF010000386.1:0-7729 GCA_031556925.1 Pararhizobium sp. | reverse complement strand
CAGCGGAGATGCAGACGCAGTTTACCCTGCAGCAGCACCAGAATCTCTTCGTCGATGCCGGTTTTCCGGGCCGGAGCCATCGGCTCAACATTTTGACGCCGGGCTTTGAAGAGATCGGTATCGGCCAAAAGGTCGGCACCTTTACGCTCAACAAGGTGGACAGCAATGCCTTGATGACGACGCAGAACTTCGCCACGAGCGCGACCAGGGTGTTCGTGACGGGTGTGGTTTATAACGACAAGGTCGTGGCGGACGATTTCTTCAGTGTGGGCGAGCAGGTGACGGGCGTGGCTGTCTCCTCTTCCGGCGCTGCGTCCGTCCGAACGGGGGGCGGGGGCGGCTATGAGCTGCTCTATCTGCGCGCAGGTGGCAAGATCGTCGATTTCTCCCTGTCGAGCGGCAAGATTTCCGTCGGGCTGACGCTTGGCGAGACCAACGTCAAGATCGACGTGGTCAACGGCAAGGAGATCTGGACCAATACCTCCATCACATCGGTATCGACGAATGTCACCGAACTGCATGTTCTGGGGATCGCCAAGGTCGATCTCCATGGCGCGGCGAGCAGCCAGAAGATGTTCGGGAACAAGGCCGCAAACATTCTGAAGGGGAACAACGGCAACGATACGCTGATCGGCAAGGGCGGCGCCGATAGCCTGGATGGCGGCGGCGGCAGCGATACGGCTTCTTACGAAGGGGCGAGCAAGGGGGTGACGGCGAACCTTGCGAAAGCGACCGACAATACCAACGACGCCAGGGGCGACACCTATGTCTCGATCGAAAACCTGAAGGGATCGAGCCTGGCGGACAAGCTGTATGGCGACAGCCGCAACAATTATCTCACCGGAGGCTCCGGCGACGACGAACTCAAGGGCAATGCCGGCGACGACAAGCTTTATGGCGGGGCGGGCGCTGACGATCTTTATGGCGGGTCCGGCAAGGATGTCTTCGTCTTCAAGGCGCTTTCGGACAGCGGAACATTGATCACCACGCGCGATACGATCTTCGATTTTCTGGCGAAGGAGGGCGATACGATCGACCTTTCGGCGATCGATGCGCTCCCCCGGACGGCGACGAACGATCCTTTCAGCTTCATCGCGACGAAAGCCTTCTCCGGCAAGGCCGGCGAACTGCGATACGAGGCGCAGGGTTCGGACACCTATATCTACGGCGATGTCACGGGCGACCGCAAAGCCGATTTCGCCATTCACCTCGATGACAAGATCGCGCTCTCGCTCTCGCATTTCGTGCTCTGAGCGGCCTTTGCCCCTCACCCTAAAGCGTGTCGCGATCTTTCAGATTCGCTCATACGTTTTAGGTGTTTGTTTTTGCGCATGTCTTTTCGCAAAACCGCTGCACACTTTTGCGAGACATGCTTTAACCCTCTCCCCGCAGGCGGGGAGAGGGGACGACGGAGTTTGCCGTCTTTTGCTGAAAATGCCCTATCGCTCCAGCGCCGCCTCGGCGAAGAAATCGTCCGGGCTTGCGACTTCCACCAGCTTCCTGCGCTCGATCGTCCAGAAACGATTGCCGACGGCCCTGACGAAGCTGCGGTCATGGGAGACCAGCAGACAGCTCGCCTGACGGGCCATGAGTTCTCCCTCCAGCGTTTCCTGTCCGTCGATGTCGAGGTGGTTGGTCGGTTCGTCCAGCAGGTAGAAGTTCGGGTTGGCGAGCCGCAGCATCAGCATGCCGAGACGCGCCTTTTGGCCGCCGGAGAGACGGTCGATCGGCTTGTCCTGCATGTCGATGTTCATGCCGGCTCCGGCGAGCAGCGAGCGGGCGCGCTGGTCTCCGACATCGAAGCGATGGGTGACCGTTCGCATGGGCGTATCGGCGCCTTTGAGATCGGCTAGGGCCTGATCCGCATATCCGAGAACCAGTGACGGCGTTGCCTTGATGCCGTCATGGGTGGTTTCCGGGTTGGCGATGGCGTTGCGCAGCCGGTGAATGAGCCGCGTCTTGCCGGCGCCGTTCAGGCCGAGAAGCACGATCCGATCGCCCTGGCAGATGAACTGCTTGCCGGTTTTGAACAGGAGCGTGCCATCCAGGGTGCGGACTTCGGCGTCGTCGAGGGTGACCAGCACTTTGGCGTGGGTGCCGCTGTTGGCGAGGCGGATGGCGCCGGCGGAACGTTCGAGATGCGCGGGGCGGGCGGCATCTTCCAGCTTTTCTGCGCGTTCCTTCAGCTGCCTGGTTTTCACCACTAGCAGGTCGCTGCCGGAGTTGATGCCGATGTTCTTGAGTTTTGCCGCCTGCTTGCGCAGCTGTTCGGCGGTCTTCATGTCGCGCTCGTAGCGACGGGCATCGGCGGCATCCACCTCTTCCAGCGCAGCACGCGCGCGTGAATAGGGGAGCGCGAAGACCGGGGACTGCTCCGGGCGCAGGAAGAGGGTACGGTTGGTAACCGCAGCGAGGAAGGCGCGATCATGGCTGGCGAGGATGACCGGGACATCGCGGGGAAGGGCGTTCAGCCATTCTTCAAGCGCCGCGATCTTGCCGAGATCGAGATGGTTGGTCGGCTCGTCCAGCATCAGCACGTCGGGCTCGGTGACCCAGACGCGGGCAAGTAGCGCCAGCCGCTGCCAGCCGCCAGAGAGGGCCTGCAATTGCCGGGTGCGGAACTCCTCGGGTACTTCGAGCGATTCCAGCACGACATCGACGCGCCAGCTTTCGGTTTCCGCCTGCTCCGCAGGCAGGGCGTCGAGAACGGCGTCATGGAAGGTGTGGCCGAGAAGGGCGGGCGGGACGTTCTGCTCGACATAGCCGACGGTGAGGCCGCGCGAGCGGGTGATCTCGCCCTCGGTGGCTTCCAGCGTGCCGGCAAGGCAGCGGAACAGCGTGGACTTGCCACGGCCGTTGGCGGCAACGAGGCCGATGCGGTCTCCGGCATTGATGGCGAGATTGAGGCTCGAAAACAGCGGGCTCGACAGGGTGACGCCGAGATTGCGGATATTGATGAGCGACATGATGGTCTTCCGGTCTTTGCCGCCGGTCGCGGGCGCTTGGCCAGCGTCGATCCGGGGCAGTCATGAAAATGCAGGCATGTCAAGCCGATGGCTTGGTGCTGCGGGCCACGAGGGGCAGACCAGGAAGAGGTGTCGTCCTTGGGAAACGGTCTCCGGTCAGCCCTGCAAACGCGTCTGCAGGGCATTGACGGGACCACGCTGCCGGTAGAACCGGAAATAGAAATTGTGCACGTGACCCCTCCTTTCTCATGGTGCGGATTTTCACGCATCGGACGGAGGCTTTTTACATCCAGCGCCGCGATCCGGCAAGAGAGGCGATCCGCAGGGGAAACCGCACCCCAAAAAAGAAGGCCGGCGGGGACCGGCCTTTGAAAAAGAACCTGCCGTAGAAGGGACTGCCGGAGGTTCTGCAAATCAGTCGAATGCGTGCGTTGCACGGGCGGAAAATGATTGAAAACCATCACGGTTTAATGACAGTGAAGGGGAAGAACACCCGCCCTGGCGACGTCGCTCGCGCCCAATCCAGAGATGCCCATGCCACCGATCACCGAACTCGTCTATTTTGCGCTCGCGATTGCGGCGGCCGGTGTGGTTGCGGGCTTCCTCGCCGGTGTCTTCGGCATCGGTGGCGGGGCCATTCTGGTGCCGGTGTTCTATCAGGTGTTCGGGCTGCTCGACGTGCCGGACGCGGTGCGGATGCAGCTTTCGCTCGGCACTTCGCTGGCGATCATCGTACCGACCTCGATCCGCTCGTTTCTGGCGCATCGCAAACGCGGGGCGGTGGATATCGACTTGCTAAAGGGTTGGATCGTCGCGGTGCCGCTCGGGTCTCTGCTGGCGGCGGCTATCGCAGGCTATGTCTCGGGCGAGACGCTGATGGGCGTGTTTGCCGTCATCGCGATCCTGATGGCGATCCGCATGTTCTTCAACCGCGAGAACTGGCGGATTGCCGACGACCTGCCTGGCAATCCGATGCGCTGGATCGCGGGACTGGTGATCGGCGTGCTGTCGGGGCTGATGGGCGTCGGCGGCGGGGTGATCAACAACATCTTCATGACATCCCATGGCCGCACCATCCATCAGGCGGTGGCGACATCCTCGGGGCTTGGCGTGTTGATCTCCATTCCGGGCCTGATCGGCTATATCTGGGCGGGTTGGGGCGCGGCCGGGCTTCCGCCCTTTTCGACGGGCTTCATCAACTGGATCGCGGTGATCCTCGTGATCCCGCTGACGCTGCTGGTGGCGCCGCTCGGGGTCAGGACGGCGCATGCTCTCGACCGGCGCAAGCTGGAGATCGGTTTCGGCATCTTCCTGACGGTGACCGCGCTTCGGTTCTTCTATGGCATGATGAACTGACCGATCTCGGGGCTTTCTGAAAAAGAGGCGAATTTGGGGCTGAAATTTTGTGCGATCGGCCCCATATAGGACGGCGTTCCGCCCGCCCTCCGATTCCGGGATTCTCCATGCCGCCCATCGTTTCCGTTTCCAATCTCGTCAAAACCTATGCGTCCGGTTTCCAGGCGCTGAAAGATGTGAGCCTCGATATAGAGGAGGGCGAAATCCTGGCGCTGCTCGGCCCGAACGGCGCCGGCAAGACGACGCTGATCTCGATCATCTGCGGGATCGTCAATCCGAGCGGCGGCTCAGTCACCGTCGGCGGTCATGATGTCGTCCGGGATTTTCGCGAGACGCGCTCGATCATCGGGCTGGTGCCGCAGGAGCTGACGACAGACCAGTTCGAGACGGTGTGGAACACCGTGTCGTTTTCCCGCGGGCTGCACGGCAAGAAGCCGAACCCGGCCCATATCGAGAAGGTGCTGAAAGACCTCTCCCTCTATGACAAGAAGGACAACATGCTGCGCGAGCTTTCCGGCGGCATGAAACGGCGCGTGCTGATCGCCAAGGCGCTGTCGCATGAGCCGCGCGTCCTGTTCCTCGACGAGCCGACGGCGGGCGTGGATGTCAACCTGCGCAAGGATATGTGGGAGGTCGTGAAACGCCTGCGGGAAAAGGGGGTGACGATCATCCTGACCACCCACTATATCGAAGAGGCGGAGGAGATCGCCGATCGTGTCGGCGTCATCAATGGCGGCAAGATCCTGCTGATCGAGGAAAAGAAGGAGCTGATGAAGAAGCTCGGGCGCAAGCAGTTGCGCGTCGAGCTTGCCGAGCCGCTTTCCGCGCTGCCGGAGGCGCTTTCTGGCTATCAGCTCAGCATCGAGGATGACGGGCACAGCCTCATCTATGACTACGATGTGACCGGCGAGCGCACCGGCATCACCACGCTTTTGACGGCGCTGGCGGAGGCCGGCATTCGCCTCAAGGATCTTTCGACACGGCAGAGCTCGCTCGAAGACATCTTCGTCGAACTCGTGGGAGCACGCGCATGAATTTCGAGGCGGTCAAATCCATCTATTTCTTCGAGATGGCGCGCACGCGGCGCACGCTTTTGCAGAGCGTCGTCTCGCCGGTCATTTCCACCTCGCTCTATTTCATCGTCTTCGGGGCGGCGGTTGGATCGCGTATCCAGGAGATCGAGGGGGTCTCCTATGGCGCCTTCATCACGCCCGGCCTGATCATGCTGACGCTTTTGACCCAGTGCATCGGCAACGGCTCCTTCGGCATCTATTTCCCGAAATTCACCGGGACGATCTACGAGCTTCTGTCATCGCCTGTTTCGATGACGGAGATCGTGCTCGGCTATGTCGGGGCGGCGGCGACCAAGGGGATGATGATCGGGCTGATCATTCTGGCGACGGCGTCGCTCTTCGTCGACGTGACGATCGCCCATCCGCTGGTGATGCTGCTGTTCTTCGTGCTGACGGCGGTGACCTTCAGCCTGTTCGGCTTCATCATCGGCATCTGGGCGAAGGATTTCGAGCAGCTGAACCTGATCCCGATGCTGGTGATCCCGCCGCTCGTTTTCCTCGGGGGCAGCTTCTATTCGGTCAGCATGCTGCCGCCCTTCTGGCAGGCGGTGAGCCACTTCAATCCGGTACTCTACCTGATCAGCGGCTTCCGCTGGAGCTTCTTCGAGATCGCCGACGTCAATCCCTGGATCAGCTTCACGATCATCGTCGTGTTTCTGGCGGTGCTGATGGGGCTGCTGACGTGGATCTTCCGGACGGGCTATCGGTTGAGGAACTAGGTCCTGTCGACAAAGTATTTCTGCCAATGGGACGGTTATGTCACGGGGGACACCATGACGGCACTCAGGGCCTACGATATCAAAGATCACGTTCTTGCGCTTGATCTCAAAGACTTGCTGCGACTTTTGGCTCCTGGTTCTCTAGAAGCGTGCTGGGTGGTCTCGACAGTCAAGTCTCCCAAACCGGGGCACGAATGGTTTGAGGCTACTGGTGAAGGGGGCGAACGGCTTGAAGGGTTGGCACAAGAGGATGGCCAGCTTTCGGGCTCCGATTTAGCCGCCTTAGCTGCGAATACCCGGCAGGTTATATGGGGAGAGTTCGTCGGCTTAGCACCCACGCAGTCAGACAAGCCGTGGGTGATAATCCGGGCGGTCGACAGCACGTTCTACGAGATCGTTTCGGATGACGAGGCGGTGCTGAGCAAGATTGGCTCGACTTATAAGGACGTCCGAACGGGAGAGGCTCCGATCACGTCATGGCTCTTGGACCATGGCGACGAATGATGGCAGCCAAACGCGAACGGCAGCCAGAGCAAGGAATCCCATGAAAGACCTCGCCGTTTTATCATAGCGCGTGGCAACGCGGCGAAACTGCTTGAGGCGGTTGAACATTCGTTCGATACGGTTTCGATCCTTGTAGACTCTAAAGTCGCATGTGGGCGGGTTCTTCCGGTTGGCCTTCGGCGGGATTACCGGTCTGATTCCGTGGATCAAAAGTTCTTCGCGCAGGAAATCGCCATCATAGCCTTTGTCGGCAAGGAATAGCCTCGGCTTGCTGACGGGTATCGCGAGCAGATCAGCAACGGCATTATAATCCGATTTGTCAACAGTACCTTGGGGCAGGCAATAGGAATTAGGCAGTAGGCAATCGTTTCGATCTGACAATCCTCTACTGCCTACTGCCTACTGCCTACTGCCTACTGCCTACTGCCTAATCCCTCAACCTCAACTCATCCGTCTGCATCTGCAGGAAATCCAGCGTCGACAGGAAGCTCATGCCGAGCAGGCTCTGGTCGAGCCTGCCCTTTTCGGCGACGCTGGCGCGGATGTCGTTGCGGACGATGGGGCCGATGGCGACCTCGGCGAGACGGACGGGGGCGGCGCGGGCCTGGCCGTTGGCAGTCATGACCGTCTGGTTGAAATCGAGCGTTTCCGGCTTCAGGCCGAGTTTTTCGGCATCCTCCCAGGAGATCGCGACGGTGCTGGCGCCGGTATCGACCAGCATCCGGACCGTGTTGCCGTTGATCGTCACCGGCGTTTCGAAATGGCCGTTCAGAACCTTGTGCAGCACGACTTCCTGCTGGCCTTCGCTGTCGGTGAAGACGCTCATGCGGCCGGGAATGAGGCCGCCTGCGATGCGGTCGCCGATAGCCGCGAGGTCGGCGCGATAGATATAGCCGGCGGCAAGCGCCAGGATGAGAACCAGCCAGATCATGATCTGGCGCAGGGTTTCGCCGAAATTGAAGCGGCTGTGCAGGAAACCGGCGGCCAGCATCACGCCGATGGCCGAAAGCGAGACGAGGCGCTCGAAATCGTTGTTTTCGATGCCCAGCGTGCGGCCGCCATCGTGGTTCAGGATCAGGAGAACGAGGCCGGCGGCGAGAATGCCGAGCAG
>JAVBSF010000077.1:0-9262 GCA_031556925.1 Pararhizobium sp. | reverse complement strand
TATCGAGCGGGTGCTGGCGCGCTGGCGGTTCTCCGATCCGTCCGAAGGGGCCGACCGGGTGTGGATCGCCCGTCCGCGCGCGGACAGGTGGATGGGGCTTGCCGGTTTTCCAAACCGTACCGAGGTCTATTTCTCCGTGCCGCCGGCGCTGCATCCGGTCTCCGGCAAACTGCATCTCGATCTTCAGACGCAGCTCGCGACGGCCGGCGATGGCCGCGTTTCCATCTCGATCAACGACAGGCCGGTCGATGAACTGGTGTTGCCGAATGGCCAGCGCAACCGTTCTCTCAGCTATGACCTGCAGCCGGAAGACCTGCAACAGCCGTGGATCCGCGTCGGCCTGAGTTCGACGGGATCGACGGGCGGCGGGCAGATTTGCCCTGTCGGCGCCGTCAACAGCGGCAGCGCTGTCGCCGTTCTGGCCTCGAGCGGTCTCGCGCTGGAGCTGGCCGCTCCCCTGAGCGATCTGCAGGCGCGGCTTGCGGCCCTCAGCGATCCGCTGACGATCGCCTATCCCACCGAGGCCGCCGGTCAAAGCCTCGCGATCTGGTCGATGGCCTATCTGGGCCGGCGCGGGGTCGATATGCAGCTGGTCGACGACGCGGCGAGCGCGCAGCTTGCGCTCCATCCGGCACAGGCCGAAGCGCTGGCCGAGGCGGATGGCAAGCTCGTCCTAGGGGGAACGGCGGGCACGACGCTGCTCGCCAGCCTGCGCGACGGCAGGCCGAAACTCTCCGGCATCAAGGCCTGGCCGGTCGGCGTCGACGCGCTGACGGACGATACCCTGTCGCGGACGTTCCGCGGCAGCCGCCGGTGGGCGATCCCCTACCTGCTTGCCGATCTTCCGGCCGGTCAGGTGCCCTCCGCGCTGAAGCTTTCGCTCAAGACGAGCCGTCTTATGGGGGACTTCCCCTGGATCGCCCGCATCAGCCTCAACGGAAACCTGATCGGCTCCTACAATCTTCCGGGCTCCACCGACCAGCACGACCTGACGGTTCCCTTGCCAGCGGATTTGCAGGGGCTGACGAACAGTGTCGATATCGCGCTCATCGACGGCAGCCCGCAGGACAATATCTGCGCGCAACGGCCGGATGTCGAGGCGCAGCTGCTGCCGGTGAGCCAGCTGGAAACGGCCTCGCCTGCCGCCGGAAACCTGAAGTTCGATCTGGTGCGCAAACTGGCCGGGCTCGACGCCCTGACGATGTCGCAGAACGGCGCCAGCCTCGCCTTGCCGGCAGGCTATCAGGCCGGCAATCTTCTGGCGAAGCTTCTGCCGCTGAATATTCCGGTCTCCGTCGTAACCGACGGCGCGCTCGTCGAGTTCAGCGACGCGCCGTCCTTGCCGGATCGGCTGGCCCGCCTGCGCGGCGCCGGCAACATCGTTGCCGTTTACGCCGATCCGCGGGAAAGGGTCGATGGCATCGCTGTCCGGCGCATCGGCGATCTATCGGACGACGCGCTTGAGGATATCGCCCGGCAGTACGGAGCCATCGTCTTCTTCGGGCTGTGATATGGCGATCATCGACGCACAGGACTATCCGACCGCAGAGCGCTATCTCTCGATAGACAGCGCTCCGCCTAAGCTGGCGCGGCCGCTGTCCATCTGGACGGCGCCCGCGCTGCTGTGCGTTTTCATGATCGTCAGCGTCTTCGCCCTGTCCCTGCTGGACATGCTTCATGCGGTGATGAAGCTCATTCCGCATCCCGATCTGGTTTTCTTCACCTATTCCGGCCACCATTCGATACCGCTGCGGTCTTTCGAGATCTGCTTCTATTTTTCCTATGCGATGTTCATGGATGGTCGCCTGGCGCTGCGCCTGCGTTTCTTCCTGCGGCTTGCTTTTCAGCTTCTGCTGGCCTGCGGCACGATCGATCTCATGAACGCCATCGCGTTCCGGTCGTTCGGCTTCGCACTCAATATTCACGAAGCGCAGGTGATGGCGGGTCTCCTGGGGCTGTTGATCTTCGCTTTCTCGATCCTCGATTGTGGCGACATGCCCAAACGCAGCGACTTCGTATCCCGTCCGCGAAACCTGCTGGCGTCCTGGGCCTGCCTGCTGTTGACGATGCTCTTTGCCGGAACCGTCGTCCATTTGGTCACGCATCAGGGATACTGGCTCATCAACTGGATGCGGGAAAACGCTCTTCTGGGCGGTCTGGGGCCGGGGGTTTTCCTGTTCGTACCGCTGATATCCTTCACGCTGTACGTTGTCGGCACAATCCGGCTCAACCTGGAGCTGCGAGAGGATTTCGCGGAGGCGGTCACCGTGATCATTCCCGCCTATAACGAAAGCCACATCATCGCGCGCACGCTGCGCGCCATCGACGCGGCCGCCGAGCAGCATCCCGGCAGTGTCGAGGTGATCGTCATAGATAACAAATCCAAGGACGATACGATCGCGAGCGCCCGGACGGCCATGGCGGACTTCCGTTTCTGCACCGGCCGGGTTGTCGAAGAGAAGATCGCCGGAAAGGCCTATGCGCTCAACCGGGGCGTCGCGGAAGCCCGCACGCCCTTCATCCTGCGCATCGATGCCGACACGCAGATTCTGCCCGATGCGATACGCCTTGCCATGCAGCATTTCGCCGATCCGGCGATGGGCGTGCTCGGCGGCCTGTGCCTGCCGCCGGGGCCGGGGACATTCGATCAGGCGCGCAGGGTCGAGGTGTTGCTGAAGGCGGCGTATCATCAGGTGGCCTATGGCGCCTTCAATGCCATCGTGGGCATTCCCGGAATGTTCACACTCTACCGCACCGAGGCCCTGAGGGCGGTCGGCAGCTTCATGCATGGCATGAACGGCGAGGATACGGACGTGGCGTTGCGGATCGGCGAGTTCGGCTATCGCTCCGTCGTCGATCACAACGTCGCCTACATCTCCGAGGTGCCGACCACCTATGCGCATCTTCGCGAGCAGCGGCTGCGCTGGTTCCGCTCGATCTACCATGTGGCCGCCAGAGACCGTTGCTGCATGGACGACCGGTCGCTGTCGATACGGGGAAAAGTCGTGCTGCCCTTCATGCTGATGAATACGGCGCGGCGGGCGATGACCATCCCCATTCTGGTTTTCGGGCTGCTGTGCGACGCTGTGGGTTTCAACGCGGACAGCCCGGTCAGCACGGCGGCGATCCTCGCGACGATCTTCGGCGCTCCGACGGTCACGGCGATCCTTTCACCGCTGCTGCTCGGAAAACCTTCCGCCATTCTCGGGGTGGGCGACTATATCGTGTTTCGTCTGCTGCGCTGCTATTTCACCCTGGAATCGGCTCTGACCATCCGCTTCTCGCGGTCGCGCTGAAATCCCCGGTTTCGCGCCACGGCGAAGCCGAAAGAAAGACTCTCCGAACGTCACAAGAAGCTGGCTGTTTTTGCTGAATGTGTGATATAAGCTAAACCATAGTCTGCAAAAGCCGGGGGAGGGGACGATGCAGTCATTGGTCGCGCCAGTGCATATGCCGGTGCCGGTGGAAATCCTCGAAGCGGAAATTCGCCGGGTCTGCGGCGCATTCACGCTGGAGCCGACGCTCTCGTCGGGCGTTGTCGCCGGCGATGTCGCGACCCGCCGCATGGGGCTTTTCGACACCGCGATCGTCGCCCTCGACGGCAGCGATCATGTCGAGCGCGGCACCAAGTCGATCCGTCAGGATCCCGGCGAGCATTTCTTTCTGATCATCCAGAACACCGGACAATGTCGCGTGGAGCAGAACGACCGGGTCGCGAACCTTGATCCCGGCGATATGTTTCTGGTGGATTCCGTGCGCCCCTCCCGCTTTTCCTATGGCGGCGCCCGCGCCAGCCAGGTTTCGATCCATCTTCCCCGCGACGAAATGGTGCATCGCTTCGGCGAAGCCTGCACCGGCGGCGTCTCGATCAGCCGCAGCGATCCCCTGTGGCTCGCCATGCGCGCCGTGGTGACCAAGATGCTCGATGCCCCCGTCGCCCAGCCGCAGCTTGGCGAAGCCTTCCTCTGCCTGATGGGCGCCTATCTGCAATCGGCCCGCGGCGGCCAGCGTGCGCCGGAAACGCTTCTGTCTCGGGCGCTCGCCCTGATCGACCGCTACGGGCTCGATCCCGCCTTCGGGCCGCGCGAACTGGCGAGCCGCCTCAATGTCTCCGAGCGCATGCTGCAGCGGCATTTCCGGGCGCTGGGAGAGACGCCCGGCCATCGGCTGCTGAACCGCCGTCTTGAGATCGCCCATGGCCGGCTTTCGACCCGCGTCTCCGATGCGGCCGGCGATGGCATCGCGGCCATCGCCTATGACGCAGGCTTCAACGACCTCTCCTATTTCTACCGCGAGTTCCGCAAGAAATACGGCATGACGCCGGGTGCCGTCGCCCGCTGCCATTGACGCTTTTGTCCAACCGCCCGGACGCTCCCGTCCAAGTCTGAGGGACGGTTCTGGCCTAGTCTTTCTCCAGTGCCCGGCTTGCGGCCGGGCCTCAGCGGAGGAGGCTGACCATGACATTTTATTCTGCGACCATCGGCGGAACGCCGGTGACGGGCGAAGCCAGTTTCGCCGTGATCAATCCCGCAACCGGCGAGGAGGCAGGCCGCGCCCCCAACATGGGCGCCGCAGACCTCGACCGCGCCGTCGAAGCCGCCCGCGCCGCCTTCCCCGAATGGTCGGCCCGCAGCGACGAGGAACTGCAGCGCATCTGCGCCGCCGTGACCGCCCGTATCGAGGAGCATGCCGGCGAACTCGCGACCATCATCACGCTCGAGCAGGGCAAGCCGCTGAACGGGCTGGGCTCGCGCTGGGAAATGGGCGGCACGGTCGCCTGGGCAGGCTACACGACCGGGCTTTCGCTGCCGGTCAAGGTCTTGCAGGACAACGAGCAGGGCCGCGTCGAGCTGCATCGCAAGCCGATCGGCGTCGTCGGCTCGATCACGCCATGGAACTTCCCGGTCATGATCGCCATCTGGCATGTCATGCCGGCGCTGCGCACCGGCAACACCGTGGTCATCAAGCCCTCGCCGCTGACGCCGCTTTCGACGCTGAAGCTGGTCGAGATCATGAACGAGGTGCTGCCGCCCGGCGTGCTCAACGTCGTGACCGCGGACGACAAGGGCTTCAATCTCGGCGCCGCCATGGCGTCGCACCCCGGCATCAACAAGATCGTCTTCACCGGTTCCAGCGCCACCGGCCAGAAGGTCATGCAGTCGGCCGCTTCCAACATGAAGCGCCTGACGCTGGAACTCGGCGGCAACGACGCCGGCATCGTGCTGCCCGACGCGGATCCCAAGGCGATTGCCGAGGGCCTGTTCTGGGGCGCCTTCATCAACAATGGCCAGACCTGCGCCGCGCTGAAGCGCCTCTACGTGCATGACAGCATTCACGATGCCGTCTGCGAGGCACTGGTGGATTACGCCCGCAACATCCCTGTCGGCAACGGCATGGACGAGGCGAGCATCCTCGGCCCGGTGCAGAACCGCATGCAGTTCGACAAGGTTTCCCGCCTCGTGGCAGACGCCAAGGGTCGTGGCAAGGTGCTGCTCGGCGGCACGCCGGGCGAAGGGCTGTTCTATCCGCTCACCATCATCTCCGGCCTCAAGAACGGCGATCCGCTGGTCGACGAAGAGCAGTTCGGCCCGGCGCTGCCGGTCATCCGCTATCACGATGTCGACGAAGCGATCACGCTTGCCAACGACAGCCCGAACGGGCTCGGTGGCTCGGTCTGGTCCTCCGACATCGCGGCGGCGAAGGCGGTCGCAGGCCGCATGGCCTGCGGCTCGGTCTGGATCAACAAGCATGGCGCGATCCAGCCCAACGCCCCCTTCGGCGGCGTCAAGGCCTCCGGTCTCGGGGTCGAGTTCGCTGAGGAAGGTCTGCAGGAATACACCAATATTCAGGTGGTCTTCGCCTGAAGCCGCTTAAGAAGACGAAGAGGGAAACGATATGAAACGATTGAAACATCTTGCCGCAACGGCATTGGCGATGACGCTTTTCGCGCCTGCCGTGCTTGCCCATCCGCTCGATGGCCTGACCGCCGAGGAATACCAGAAGATCAACCAGATCCTGCGCGAGCAGAAGGTCGTCAGCGACGAGACGCTGTTTCCGCTGATCGAGCTGAAGGAGCCGGCCAAGGCCGACGTGCTGAAGTGGAAGGAAGGCGACAAGCTCGACCGCAAGGCCGCCGTCCAGTTCACCGATCAGGGCGGCTTCAAGGAGGCGGTGGTCAACATCACCGCCGGTACCGTCGAGAGCAACGAGGTGATCTCCGGCCAGCCGATGGTGCTGTTCACCGAGTTCATGAATGCGCTGGAAGGCGCGCTCAGCCATCCCGAGATGATCGCCGGCCTCGAAAAGCGCGGCCTGAAGCCGGAGCAGGCTTTCTGCCTGCCGCTGACGGGTGGCAACTTCTTCACCGAGGAATACAAGAATTCCCGTCTGATGAAGGTGCCCTGCTACCGCGTGCCGGAAGGCTCCAACTTCTATGCCAAGCCGATCGAAGGCCTGTTTGCGGTCTATGACATCGGCAAGAGGCAGGTGATGAAGGTCATCGACACCGGTATCGTCGATCTGCCGAAAGATGACTGGGGCTATACAGAAGAGGAGGTCGCCAAGCGGCTGCCGCTGCGCCCCGAGCAGAACCCCGCCACGCTCTCCCAGCCGGGCGGCGCGAACTTCAAGATCGACGGCAGCCATCTGGAGTGGGACATCTGGCGCCTGAACTTCCGCGTCGACAAGCGTCCCGGCCTCGTTGTCTCCAATCTCGACGTCAATGACGATGGCACCTGGCGCTCGGTCATCTACCAGACCCATCTCTCGGAAGTCTTCGTGCCCTATATGGACCCGACCGAGGGCTGGTACTGGCGCACCTACATGGACAGCGGGGAGTATGGTTTCGGCCTGTTCCTGAGCCCGCTGCGCGCCGGCATCGATTGCCCTGACTACGCGACCTTCCTGCCGGCGACCATTGCCGACGACAAGGGCAGCCCGCTGGTCATTCCGGATGCGATCTGCGTGTTCGAGCGCAATGTCGGCGATCCGGCATGGCGCCACTTCGAGGTCTTTGCCCAGACGCCCGAAAAGCCGGTTCCGGCCGAAGGACGCCCGGCGACGGAACTCGTCGTGCGCACCGCATCCGAAGTCGGTAACTACGACTATCTGATCGACTACCGCCTGCAGCAGAACGGCCAGATCAACATCTATGTCGGCGCAACGGGCCTCGATGCGGTCAAGGGCGTCGCCTCCACCTCCATGGACGATCCGACGGCGGCGGCCGACACGGCCTACGGCACGCTGATCGCGCCGAACCTCGTCGCGGCCAACCACGATCACTACTTCAACTTCCGTGTCGATTTCGACGTGGACCAGCCGATCAACCACTTCTCGACGATGGATATCGTTCCGGCGACGGTGCCGGACGGCAGCCCGCGCAAGTCGATGTGGTCGGTCAAGCATACGATGCCGCATTCGGAAATGCAGGCCCGCTATCGCCTCTCGGCGATGGAGCCAAAATATTTCCACATCTCCGATCCGTCGCGGAAGGGTTATCTCGGCCATGAGCCGGGCTGGATGATCCACCACGGCAACGTCGCCTACGGCCCGTTCGACTTCGCCAACGACCCGCCGATGAAGCGCAACGCCTATATCGAATATTCGGTCTGGAACACGGTCTATGACCCGGAACAGCGTTATGCCGGCGGCAAATACGCCATGCAGAGCGACGGTTCGGACACGCTGGCGGAATGGGTGAAGCAGGACAAACCGCTGATGGGCCAGGATATCGTCACCTGGTTTACCGCAGGCTTCCACCACATCCCCCGCATGGAGGACTGGCCGGTCATGTCGACGGAATGGAAGACGGTGCACATCATGCCGCACAACTTCTTTGCCCATAACCCGGCACTGAGCCTGCGCAAGAAGTAAGTTTCGCCTGTCGAAACCACGCAAAAAACCGCCCGGTACTTGCCAACCGGGCGGTTTTTTCATGCGGTCTGAACCGGCCTGTTCCTGCTCAACAACCATCCGGTAGCCGACGCCCATCTGCGAGGGCCTCAATGTCCGTGCTGCGATGCTCTCAGATAGGCTTCGAGCCAGAGGCTGTAGCGCGATGCGATGACGCTGAAGGCGAAGTAAAGGATCGCGCTGAAGATATAGGCTTCGGTGTAAAAACCGAGCCATTGCGGATCGGTCGCCGAGGCGCGGGCGGTGTTCAGGAGATCGTAGATGCCGATGACGGCCAGCAGCGATGTGTTGAGCAGGATGCCGACCGAGAGATTAACGATCGCCGGGATCACGGCGCGTAGCGCCTGCGGCAGAATGACGAGCCGCAGTCTGTGGATGCGGCCGAGGCCGAGGGCGGCGGCGGCTTCGTCCTGCCCTGACGGAACGGCCTGCAGGCCGGCCCGGATGATTTCGGCGAGATAGGCTGACGTGAACAGCGTCACGCCAATCTGGGCGCGCAGCAGCTTGTCGATGAGCGCGCCGGCCGGCAGCGCCATCGGCAGGATCAGCATGGCGACATAGAGAACCGCGATCATCGGCACGGCGCGCAGGAGTTCGATATAGCCGATGGCGAGGCTGCGCACGACGCCCATCTTCGATTGCCGCGCCAGCGCCATCAGGAGGGCGATGGGCAAGGCCAGCGCAAGGGCGGCGATGGAGACGGCAAGCGTGATCGGCAGCCCGCCCCACTGGTTGGTCGAGACGCGCGGCAGCCCGAAGACGCCGGCCATCAGAGCCCAGGCGGCGGCGAAAAAAAGGAGCCAGACGGGGATGAGCCGGAGGCTCCAGAAGCGAGGCAGGGCGGAGACGGCAAGCAGCAGCACGAGCCCGGTGAGAACCAGCGCAGGCCGCCATTGCTCAACGGGCGGATAGAAGGCGAAGAGGATGAAACGCAGCTTGGCGCCGATAAAGGCCCAGCAGGCCCCCGCGCCATCCGCCGCGCAGGCCTGCGCCCCGCCGGCCCAGACACTGTCGACAACGGCCCATCGCAGCAGCGGCACGACGATCCAGGCGAGGGCAGCGAGCGTCGCGAGCGTGATCGCCAGGTTCCATGGCCCTTGCGTGAACAGCGCGTCGGCGGCTTTTCTGACGGGGTTTTTCCGTGCGGATATCAATCTGTCGTCCAGTCTTCCCGAAAGGCTCATCGGCGTGCCGTCCCCTTCAGGGCGATTTTGCGGTTGTAGATGTTCATGAGGGCCGAGACCGCGAGGTTGATGCCGAGATAGACCGCCATGATCAGGCCGATGGCTTCCAGCACCTGACCCGTCGTATTGGCGGTGGTGTTGGCGACGCTGACGATATCGGGAAAGCC
>JAVBSF010000382.1:0-2700 GCA_031556925.1 Pararhizobium sp. | reverse complement strand
CTGGGCACCCTCCCCGAGTTGGTGCCCTCCAGCGTCAAGGCGCGCTACCCCAACGACAAGACCGGCCAGATCAACACGGTTCTCGGCAAGAACCCGCTGCTCTTCGATAGCTACCTGACCAACGCCATCGAAGTCGATGTCGACTGCCTCTGCGACGGCACCGACGTCTATGTCGCCGGTATCATGGAGCATATCGAGGAAGCCGGTATTCACTCGGGTGACTCGGCCTGCTCGCTGCCGCCGCGCACGCTGTCGGAAGAGATGATCGACGAGCTGGAACGCCAAGCAAAGGCCATGGCCAAGGCGCTCAACGTCGGCGGCCTGATGAACGTGCAGTTCGCAATCAAGGACGGCACCGTCTACGTTCTCGAAGTCAATCCGCGCGCCTCGCGCACCGTGCCCTTCGTCGCCAAGACCATCGGCGCGCCGATCGCCAAGATCGCCGCCCGCGTCATGGCCGGTGAAAAGCTCGATGCGAGCTTTGCGGCCTACGGCGAAAAGCCCGATCCGCGCAAGCTGCAGCATATTGCGGTCAAGGAAGCCGTCTTCCCGTTCGCCCGCTTCCCCGGCGTCGACATCCTGCTCGGACCGGAAATGCGTTCGACCGGCGAAGTCATCGGCCTCGATACCGATTTCGCACTGGCCTTCGCCAAGGCACAGCTCGGCGCTGGCGTCGACCTGCCGCGTGATGGCGCAGTGTTCGTCTCGGTGCGTGACGAGGACAAGGAGCGGGTGTTGCCTGCAATCCGCATTCTCACCGATATCGGCTTCAAGGTCATCGCCACCGGCGGCACCCAGCGCTTCCTCGCCGAAAAGGGCATCGAAGCGACCAAGGTGAACAAGGTGCAGGAAGGCCGTCCGCACGTCGAAGACGCGATCCGCAACCGCCAGATCCAGCTCGTGATCAACACGACGGACTCAAACAAGGCGATCTCCGACTCGAAATCGCTGCGTCGCGCCACGCTGATGCAGAAGGTGCCGTATTACACGACGATGGCCGGCGCCGAGGCCGCCGCCAACGCCATCAAGGCGCTGAAGGCCGGAAGCCTCGAAGTCCGGCCGCTACAGAGCTACTTCTGAGCGGTTGCCTCGTGAATTGAAACGGCCCAACCGGGGCCGTTTTCTTTTTGGGGAATGTCAGTAGCCGCCAATGATCGGCAAGATCTCGCCGGTGATGTAACTCGAGCACTGCGGCGACGCGAGGAAGACATAGGCCGGCGCGATTTCCTCGGGTTGGGCCGGCCGTTTCATCGGCACATCCTCACCGAAATGCGCCACGTCGTCGGCCTCCTTGTCGGAAGGATTGAGCGGCGTCCACACCGGCCCCGGCGCCACCGCGTTGACGCGAATTCCCTTCGATGTCAGCTGGCCCGCCAGCGAGCGGGTGAAGGCATGGATGCCACCCTTAGTCATCGAATAATCGATGAGCGCCTTGCTGCCTTCCAGGCCCGTGACCGAGCCGGTGTTGATGATCGCGCTTCCTTCCTTCATATGCGGCACGACGGCCTGCGCCATAAAGAAATAACCGTAGAGATTGGTCTTCAACGTCTCGTCGAAGTGTTCTTTCGTCAGATCAAGCACATCGGCCGTATGGACCTGAAAGGCCGCGTTGTTGACGAGCACATCGAGCTTGCCGAAAACCTCGACCACGGCCGCGACGGCCTTGTGGCAAAAAGCCTTGTCCTTGACATCGCCGGGGATCGCCATGGCCTTACGGCCCTCGGCCTCTATCGCCTTGACCGTGTCTTCGGCGTCCCGGCCTTCCTGCAGATGCAGGATCGCGACATCCGCTCCTTCCCGCGCAAAGAGCACGGCGACCGCGCGACCGATGCCGCTGTCGCCTCCGGTGATCAGCGCCACCTTGCCTTCAAGCTTGCCGGAACCCTTGTAGAAGGGCGCATCATACATCGGTGCGGGATCAAGCTTGTATTCCGCACCGGGCTTGGGCTGATGCTGCTTCGGAAACGGTGGCACGGGGTAGGCGCGCGCACCCGCCTGCATCGGTTTCGACTTTGAACGCTCCGCCTTGGCATCGGCTTTCGCGACCTGAGCCTGGATATCCCGCTGTTTTTCCACCGTCAGCTTTACGGGGTTGGCATGTGTTCCCATGAGCTTGTCTCCTGTGACAATCATTGAACCTGCGTCGGCTTTATGGTGCCGACTGAAACCGTACCGTCGACCACGCCCCGCGGGCCTTCCTGACGAAGTTCGATCGTTGGCTTCTGCTCATGCACCGCATACAGGCGCTCATTGCGAAAAGCGCTGGCATCTTGCGTCGAGTTTCCCTCTGCCGGCAGAGCGTCTATTTCGGTAAAATCAAGTTCCGCTTGGGCGGCGACAACGCGTGCATCCGCGGGCGAGAAAGCTCTTACGATCACCTCTCCCATGTTCTCAGCCACATCCCAGTTAGGATCGTTTGCGCGAGCCACCGGCACGAGCCGGAAAAGCCTCAGGGTTTCATTGCTGTCCAACATCGAAATATCCTCCAACCGTCCCACAGACGAATTCAGTTTCATTGAGCAATGTCAGCTTCTGCGCGCGCCAAAGCCGTTTTCACGATCGAGCGCATCTCATCGTCGCCGATCTGCTGGCCTGCGAATCCCAGATCGGGTTCGATGCCGGGATCTTCCTCATGGTCGCTCACAATCGCAGTGTCATGGAGCAGGTTTTCCAGAAACGTCCGTCCCTCTTCGTTGCGCG
>JAVBSF010000300.1:0-5825 GCA_031556925.1 Pararhizobium sp. | reverse complement strand
CGTCGAGACGAACCCCTCATCCGCCCTGTCGGGCACCTTCTCCCCGCACGCGGGGAGAAGGGAGATGCCGCGCCTTCCGTCGTCCCTCTCTGTGTCGCGAGAAGAGATCGCTCACACATGCTTGCGCCCCTCCGCATCATGGAACCAGTCGTCCGGATAGGGATACCACCAGTCCTGAACCACCGGCTTGTGATCGATGATCACCATCTTGGAGCGGCGGAAGGTATCGAGGCCGAGGCGGGAGAGTTCGCGGCCGAGGCCGGATTTCTTCCAGCCACCAAAAGGCAAAGCGTCGTTGTCGATCAGCGGGTTGTTGACCCAGACCATGCCGGCCTCCAGCCGGTCGGCGGCTTCCATCGCCTCTTCCAGCGATGTCGTGAAGATCGAGGCGCCAAGGCCGAATTCGCTGTCATTGGCCTTCTCGATCGCCTCGTCGAAATCCTTGACCCGCATCACTGCCGCCACTGGGCCAAAACATTCCTCGCGCATGATCGCCATGTCGGCGGTGCAATCGACGAGGATGGTCGGCTCGTAGAACCAGCCGACCGGTTCGCTCTCGGGGATCTTGCCGCCGAGCACGACGCGGGCGCCCTTGGCCCTTGCGTCTTCCACCAGCCGGATCACCTTGTCGCGCGCGGCTTGGCTGACGAGCGGGCCGATTTCAGCTTTGGTCAGGCCGTTGCCGATGCGGAGCCTCTTCGTCTCGGCGGCGAAACGGGCGATGAAATCGTCATGCACGGCATCGACCACGAAGAAGCGTTCCGCCGAGGTACAGACCTGGCCGGACATATGAAAGGCGGCGGTGACCGCACCAGCTGCGGCGACATCGAGTGGCGCATGGGCCGTCACGATCAGCGGATCGCTGCCGCCGGCCTCGATCACGGCCGGCTTCATCTGCGCGGCAGCGGCCATCGCCACGGCGCGGCCGGCCGCGACAGAGCCGGTGAAGGCGACGGCATGGGTCTTTTCCGAGGCGATCAGGTCCTTTGCGACGTCGGCACCGCCCGGCAGGCAGGCGACGAGGCCTTCCGGCAGGGCATCGAATATCGACATGAATTCGAGTGTCGAAAGCGTCGTGGCCGGCGCCGGCTTGATGATGCAGCCATTGCCGGAGGCGAGCGAGGCGGCGACCGTCCAGCACATCAAGAGGATCGGGAAATTGAAGGGCATGATGTGGACGCTGAGGCCCAGCGCATCATAGCGCGCATGCTGGAAGGAACCGGCCTGCGTCGTGCCCGCCACCTTGCCGCCGTCGTCGCGCGCCATCTCGGCGAAATAGCGGAAGGCACCGGCGCAATTGGCGACTTCGCCGATCGCCTCGGGATAGGGTTTTCCCATCTCGCGCGACATCAGCTCGGCGCAGAAGCGCATGTCCTTGGCCTCGATGCTGCTTGCGATCCGATGGAGAATGGTGGAGCGCGTCTTGGCATCGAGCTTGCGCCATTGCCGCTGGGCGGCGGTGGCGACATCCAGCGTCGCCTCCATCTCGCCCGGCGTCGTATCCGCAAAATGGCCGACGGTTTCGAGCGTCGCCGGGTCGATGACGCCGTGGCGGGCGCCTGTTGCCGGCACATAGGCCGGATGCCGGTAGAACACGGGTTCGGCTGGATTGAACATGAGATTTCCTTGGCATCTGCGAATAGATTCGGTGGTGCGGCATATCCCTTCTCCCCGCGAGCGGGGAGAAGGTGCCTGACAGGGCGGATGAGGGGCAAAGCCCAATCAGCGGATCATGTAGACCTTCTTCACCGTTTCATGGACGGTGCATTCGCCCTTCCAGTCCTGCGGGAAGAAGGCCGCGGTATCCGGCGTGATCTCGATCACTTCCCCGCTTTCATGGACATAGGTGCAGCGACCTTCGAGGAAGTGGCAGAACTCGTCGCGGGTGACATGGCAGAACCATTTGCCGGGCGTGCAGATCCAAAGACCGCATTCGGACTCGCCATTCGGCCCCTTGTGAATGAGCTTGCCTGAGGTGCGGCTTTCGCCCTCGATCATGGTGGGGATGATGCCCCAGTCCTTGAGATCGGTTTCGTCGAGCGGTTTGCGCATCAGCGGTGTCGCGGTCATGGTGTTTCCTTTCGATTTTGTTGTTCAGACCAGCATGTAAATGTTGCGCATGGTCTCGATCACGTCGCATTCGCCCGTCCATCCGGCCCGGAACATCACGACCGTCCCAGCCTCCACCTCGATCACCTCGCCCTCATCGGAGCGATAGACGGCGCGGCCGCTCACGAAGTGGCAGAATTCGTCACGCGGGATGGACAACCGCCAGCGGCCGGGCGTGCAGACCCAGATGCCGGATTCCGGCTGGTTGTTCGGCCCCTTGTGGACGAGACGGCCGGAGGAATGGGACTGGCCTGCAAGACTGTCCGGCTGGTTTCCCCAGTCGACGAGATCGTCGTAGGTGGTGGCGTTGTAGATATGGGGAGCGGAGGAGGTCATGGGGTGATCTCCCTCTTCTCCCCATCGGGGAGAAGATGTCCGAAGGACAGATGAGGGGGTCTTTGCCGCGAATTCGGAGCGAGCCGCCCCCTCATCCGCCGCTGCGCGCCACCTTCTCCCCGCTGGGGAGAAGAGGGAGCAGGCGGCACGTCCCGAGCCTCGACAGCCAAGATATCAAGCACCGGCATAGCTCCCGATCTTCACCAGCTCGTCCAGAATGCCCGCCGCCTTCTTCGGGCCGCTGCGGGCCTGCATGTGGGCGCTGGTGGCGGCGAGCTTGGCCTTCATCGCGGCATCGTTGATGCAGTGTTCCAGCTTTGCGGCAAGCTCCGCATCGGTCCAGTCGTAGCGCGGCATCTTGAAGCCGTGGCCGGTCTCATCGACGCGGGTGGCGTTGTCGTGGCCGTCCCAGACATAGGGCATGATGATCGCCGGTTTGCCGAAATAGAGGCACTCCGTGAACGAGTTGTTGCCGCCGTGATGGATCGCCGCGTCGATCTGCGGAATGACGGAGGGCTGCGGGAACCAGCTTTCGATAATCACATTGTCGGGGATGTTGTCGTAGCTTTCCTTGTAATCACCGACATTGACCAGCGCCCGGTAGGGCAGCTTGCCGATTGTCTCGATCAAGCGTTTCAAGAGGTCCGTGTCCCCCGCTCCCAGCGAGCCGAAGGAGATGTAGATCAGCGATTTGTCGTTGTTGGCCTTGAAGGTCGGGACCTCGTAGGGCTTTTCGGTGCGCACGCAGCCTTCCAGATACTGGAACTGCTTCGGGTCCAGCGGATGCTCGCGATCGAATTTCACCGGCTCCGGATAAAGCAGCAGGTTCATGAAGGGCGAGGCTTCGAAGAACTGGCCGATCGGATAGGCCTGTTCGCCGTTTTCCCCGAGGAAGCCGTTGAAGTCATCGTGGATCGGCTTGATCACGTCATTGAAATGATCGCGATAAGCCTGATGGCCGGCGAAATCCTTCTCGTTGCAACCGGAGAGATGCGGCGGAATCTTCGGGTCCTCGATCTCGTTTTCCGAGCAGGAAATGATGCGCACCCAGGGCGTGCCGTATTGCTTGATCGCCGGGAAAAGGATGACGTTGTCGACGCAGATCAGGTCCGGCTTGATCTTGGCCAGCACACCCGGCAGGTCCTTCTGCGCCCACTTGGCGCTGTCGACGATCGCCGTCCAGCAATCCTTCACGTAGTTGTCGATCTGGTCGTAGGGCGATTTGCGAAAGTTCGGGATGTGGCCGTTGATAAAATCTTCCCAGAATTTCGCCATCTGCTCCGGCGGCATCGGCTCTGAGAGGTTCACCGGATGGGCCTCGAAACCATAGCCCTCATAGACCGAAACGAAGCCGGGATCGGAGAGGAACACCGCCTTGTGGCCGAGCGCCTCGACGGCCTGCGCGATGCCGACGGAATTCAGCGCCGGACCGAAGGCCGCTTCGGGAAAGAATGCGATGGTCTTTGACATGGTGTTCCCTTCTTTTTTGTCTTTCTTCGCGGTTTACGCCGCGGAATGGAAAAGCCGCGCCTTGGCGGCATCGATGCCGAGCCCGATCCGGTCTCCCGGCCGGTAGCGGGCGCCAGTCTCGGCGGAGACACGAACTTGAATGGCACTCAGTGATGCGGCGGTGCGCACATGCAGCACCCGGTCAAGACCGTGATAGGCGATCTCCTCGATCACTCCACCGAAGCCGGCTTCCGGGCTTGCGACGGCAATATGCTCGGGGCGAACGGCAAGCGACGCGGAACCGCTGCGATCACTGGAAACGGCAAGCTGCAGCCCCGGCGCCTCGAACTGGCCGGTGGCGGAAACGGCACCTTCGATGAAGTTCATGACGCCGATGAAATTGGCGACGAAGGGATCGGCCGGCTGCTCGTAGATTTCTTCGGGTGTGCCACATTGCAGGAGACGCCCGTCCTTCAGGATCGCCATGCGGTCTGCCATGACCAAGGCTTCTTCCTGATCGTGGGTGACGATGATGAAGGTGATGCCGGCCTCGTGCTGCATGCGCTTCAGTTCAAGCTGCATCTTCTCGCGCAATTTCTTGTCGAGCGCGCCGAGCGGCTCATCCAGCAGCAGCACCTTCGGCCGCTTTACCAGCGCGCGGGCGAGCGCCACGCGCTGCTTCTGGCCGCCGGAAAGCTGCTCCGGCTTGCGGTCGGCGAAGCGCACGAGATCGGTCGTTGCGAGGATTTCGTCGACACGCCGGTCGATCTCGGTGCGCGACAACTTTTCCATCTCCAGCCCGTAGGCAAGGTTCTTGCGCACGCTCATATGCGGGAAGAGCGCGTATGACTGGAACATCAGGTTCAGCGGCCGCTTTTCCGGCGGCAGTGGCGAGATGTCCTGTCCTTCGAGCAGCACCCGGCCGCTGGTCGGCACCTCGAAACCGGCAAGCATGCGCAGAAGGGTCGTCTTGCCGCAGCCGGAAGGGCCGAGCAGCGCGAAGAATTCCTTCTCACGGATATCGAGCGACACGCGATCGACCGCCGTGATCGGCCCGTAATTCTTGACGATCTCCTCGATCTTGAGGATCGGCTTTGCGGAGGGTGCGGCAGCGGTCATTGGATCTGTTCTTTATTGAGCCATTGCGAAAGCAGGAGCGCCGTGGCGCTGACCGCCATGACGATGGTTGCGAGCGCATTGACTTCCGGCGTGATGCCGAACCGGATCATCGAATAGATCTGCATGGGCAGCGTGATCGACGAGCGGCCGGGGCCGGCGGTGAAGAAGGCGATGATGAATTCATCGACGGAAAGCGTGAAGGCGAGCAACGCACCGGCGATGATCGATGGCAAGAGCACGGGGAACGTCACCCGCCAGAAGGTCGTCCAGCCGGACGCACCGAGATCCCGTGAGGCCTCGACAACAGAGAAATCGAAATGCTTCAGCCGCGCCCGGACAACCGAGCAGACGAAGGCGAGATCGAAAATCACATGGCTGAGGATGATCGTGTGCAGGCCGGTCGTGATATTGAGGCGCGAGAAGAAGGTGAGCAGCGCCACGGCCAGCACGATGTCCGGAATGACCATCGGCGCGAAGGCGAGCGCCTCGAGCCCGTTGCTCTTGCGGGCGCGGGTTTCCATGCCGATGGCGAGAAGCGTGCCGAGCACCGTCGAGACCAGCGTGGCGAAGATGGCGACGACCAGCGTGTTCCAGGCGGCATGCAGGATCTCGCCGTTGCCGGCGAGCGACGCATACCAGCGTGTGGAGAAACCGGACCATGAGGTCGGCAGGCCGGACTCATTGAAGGAGAGCATGACCAGAACAGCGATCGGCAGAGAGAGAAAACCGAAGACGAGAAGAAGGATGATGCGACCCTGAAGGCGCTTTGGGGCGATGCCGCTCATGCTTCCTCTCCCTTGCGTTCGCCGCTG
>JAVBSF010000347.1:0-2865 GCA_031556925.1 Pararhizobium sp. | reverse complement strand
GGGCATCGCGCCGTGCGCGCCGTAGCCCTGGATAGTGATGTCGAAGAAGTCGGCGCCGGCCATCGCCGGCCCCGGCAGGATCGCGATCTCGCCATGGTTCAGGTCGGGCGCATTGTGAAGGCCGTAGACTTCGTCGCAGGGAAACTTCTTGAACAGGCCGTCCTTGATCATCGCGCGCGCGCCGCCGAGGCCTTCCTCGGCAGGCTGGAAGATGACGGTGACTGTGCCCGCAAAATCGCGCGTTTGTGCGAGGTGCTCGGCAGCGGCCAGCAGCATGACGGTGTGGCCGTCATGACCGCATCCATGAAAGCGTCCGGGAATCTTCGATGTCCAGGGATGCTGTCCCCGCTCATCCATCGGCAGCGCGTCCATGTCCGCCCGAAGGCCGATGCGGCGATTGCCCGGCCGCCCCTCGATCACGCCGACAACACCTGTGCGCGCCATGCCGACATGAGGTTCGATCCCGACGGCGCGCAATCGTTCCGCAACAAAGGCAGATGTCTTTTGTTCCTCGAAGCCCAGTTCGGGTTCGGCATGCAACATGCGCCGCCAGGTCGTGAGCTCGTCTTGGCGAGTTGCGATTTGCGGAATGACCGGCATTGGGCTCTGGCTTCGTTCAGGGTTGCGGTTAGCGTTTTGCGCTTTCAGCTCCGGCTTCGATCGCCTTGAAGGCCGCTGACGTGCTGAACGTGCCGCGACCGATAGCATAGACTTCGCCATTGTCATCGGTGATTTCGACATCGGCGACGGACATCGTCTTGCCGGACCGCACAAGCCGGCCAGTGGCGATCAGATCGATCTTGGCTGGTGATTTCAGGAAATCGACACGGAAATTGGCGGTTGGTGTGGGGCGCCCCAACGGCAGGCCGCAGGCGACCGCGCCGGCAACGTCGATCAGGGATGCGATCACGCCGCCATGATAGACGCCAGCTTCGGGAAAGATGCTGAGTTTGGGATCATAAGGTTGCCGCAGGACGACAACGCCGGTTTCCGCATCGGCGCGCTCCAGCTTCAATCCGATCAGCCGATGAAACGCGGCGGATTCGACGATCTTTTTGAAGGCCTCGACATCGAGCATCGCAATGGTCCTTTACTTAGATAGAGGTGACGGTCGTGCGAAACGAGAAAGCCGCCAGTTTGTTGCGGACGACGTCGACGAATTGTTCGGGTACGCGCACCGTGGCCTCAAGGCCGTGCAGGGGATGCGGTTCGACCATGACATCGATCGCCTGGCGATCGCCGACGACTTCGGCAGCGCATTCCTCGGCAGTGCGTGCCGTGATGTCGAGCTTCAAGGTCTGTTTGTGAACCTTGCCGATCGCCGTGACCGGAAGCTTGGGAAGAAGGATGATCTCCTTCGGCACAGCCGCGCGCTCCGAAATGTGCTTGCGGGCATGCGCGATCAGGTCGTCGGCACTCGCCGTCGCGCCGGGGCGGAGCTGAATGTAGGCAACCGGGATTTCACCCGCATAGGCATCGGGCTTTCCGACAGCAGCAGCCAGTGCCACCGCCGGGTGCGCTGTCAGCGCATCCTCGATCATGCCGGGATCGATGCCGTGCCCGCCTCGCTTGATCAGTTCCTTTGCGCGGCCCGTTACCCAGACAAATCCGTTCGCATCGACGCGTCCAAGATCGCCGGTATCCAGCCAGCCATCGTTGAAGAAAGGCTGTTGCTCCGCGCTGCGATTGAGATAACCGCTAAACACCATCGGCCCGTGGACAGCGAGCACCCCAATTTCGTCGGCGCTACAGTCGCGTAAGGCGTGTCCGCTGTCGTCGACTTGCACGGCTTTGACGGCGCAATAGGGTAGTGCCAGCCCGACGGAGCCTTGCACGTTCTCACCGTCACAGGGGCCGCTGGTGACAGCCAGTGTCGCTTCGGTCAATCCCCACGGTTCGACGACAGGAACGCCGGTTGTCTCGCTGAGACGCGTTCCAAGGATCTTCGGCAAAGCCGCCGCACCATTGACGAACAGCCGCAGCCTTTTCGCGCGTTCGCGGGATGGCGGATTGGCTGCAAGCTGCGCCATGATCGTTGGCGGGCCGACCACCACGCTGAGGTCGAGACCTTCGATGGTCGATGGCAACGCTGCAACCACGCCTTCGCCGCGATAGCCGAGCGGTCCGAGGATCACGGCCTCGCTGCCGCTGACCAGCGGAAACAAGGAGCAGGCGAACAACCCGCCGACATGAAACATCGGCATGGCACAGAGCACGCTGTCCAGCGCGGTGTAGCCATAGGCGAATTGGGAAATAATGGCACCGGCTGCGAGGTTCTGTGCGGTGAGCGGCACGAATTTCGGCAATCCGGTGGTGCCGCCGGTGTGGAACAGCGTGACGATGTTGGACAGCGCCCGGCTTGGGATATCGATATCACGCCCTTCGGTCAGGGTGACGGTGTCGATGGTCAGGAAGGCCGGGCCGTCGTCGCTTTGCAGCGCTGCCAATGTGCCGGCAATGGCGGGCGGAATATCGTGCGGGATCAGCACGACTTTCGCATCGCATTGCTTCAGCAATGTCCGGATCTGGCCAGGCTCGAGATAGATATTGACCGGAGCAAGACGCGCTATCGCCATCGCCGCAAGCGCGGCCGCGATGGTGCCGGGGCCGTTAGGCAGCAGCGATGCAATCGTATCATTTGGCGACAACCCGAACTCACGTAGCTGTGTTGCGAGCGAAGCTGCACCCGCAATCAACTGGCGGTGCGAGTACGTAACGGCGTTGCTGGCGTCGACTCCATCGGGCAGATAGCGGATGGCAACAGCATCGCCGCGGAGTTCTGCCTGCGCACGCAGCATCGCCAGGAGGTCTCTGCCGGCGAGACGTGTTTCGAGCGGCACGCGCCCGAACAGCGGCTGCAGCGCC
>JAVBSF010000503.1:0-12846 GCA_031556925.1 Pararhizobium sp. | reverse complement strand
GGCACTGGCTGGCGTCATGGGTCGAATGTGGTGCCGGCTGGAACGATGCGGTGCTGCTGGCGGAGGCCTATCGCGCGTTTGACGACGCGCAGCGGCTTGCCGATGTGCGTGATCTGGCCGAAGCGCTTGCCGGTTCGCAGGAGCGGCATATGGAAACGATGCTGCAGGGCGAGGCTTTTCTCACCGCCGCCTCCCATTGGCCGAACCCGGTGCTCGAAGAGTTGGGGGGAAGGGCGGCCTACCCGGTTGCCGTCGGTGCCGTTGCAGGCGCCCATGCGACGGGGTTGGAACCGGCGCTCGCCGCTTGTCTTCACGGTGCGCTGTCTAATCTGGTTTCCGTTGCCATTCGTTGCGGGGTGACGGGGCAGCAGGGCGGTGTCCGCATTCTGGCGGCCCTCGAACCGCTGACCGCGGAGACCGCGGCGCGCGCGGGTGCAAGCGGCCTTGATGACCTGGGGACCGCGACGCTGGTCGCCGATATCGCGGCGTTGCGCCACGAAACGATGTATTCCCGGCTCTTCCGCTCCTGAGCCGGTGCTTTTCTGGAGTTGCTTTGAGAAGGACGCTTTCGATGAAATCTGCAAACGGTCCCCTGCGCGTCGGCATCGGCGGCCCGGTCGGTTCGGGCAAGACGGCGCTGACCGACAAGCTCTGCAAAGCCATGCGTGATCAGTATTCGGTCGCTGTCGTCACCAACGATATCTACACCCGCGAGGATGCGGATGCGTTGGTGCGCATGCAGGCGCTGCCTTCGGATCGCATTGTCGGCGTCGAGACCGGCGGTTGCCCGCATACGGCCATTCGCGAGGATGCGACGATCAACCTGCAGGCCATCGCCGATCTCAATCGGCGTATTCCCGATCTCGATATCGTCTTCATCGAATCCGGCGGCGACAATCTGGCCGCGACCTTCTCGCCAGATCTCGCGGATATCACCATCTATGTGATCTCCGTCTGCCAGGGCGAGGAAATCCCGCGCAAGGGCGGGCCGGGCATCACCCGCTCCGACATGCTCGTCATCAACAAGAAAGATCTCGCACCCTACGTCGGCGCCGAACTCGGCGTGATGGAAGGTGATGCCAACCGCATGCGCCAGTCGAAGCCCTTCGTCTTCTCCGACATGAAGCGCGGCGATGGTGTCGATCGCATCGTTGAGTTCCTTCGGATCGAAGGTGGGCTTTGACGCCTCACTCTTTCAAAGGAAAAGCCCGGCGGCGTGGATAACGCGGCCGGGCTTTTTCGTCTGGCCTAACCTTATTCGGCAGCCAGCGCCGGGTGGCTGATGACGTTGCCGGTGCGTTTGGGGCCTTCCAGCTTTTCCAGACGCTCCTGGATGTCGTCGATTGCCTTGCCCTGGTCGGTAACGATGCCGGTGAGGGCTTCGTTTTCCAGAACCTCCAGTTCCTCGTCCTTCTTACCGACGATACGACCGAAGAGCCAGCCGAGCAGGCGGGACACGTCGTCCATGATGAGGAAGAACGAGGGCACGACGACCAGCGACAGCACGGTCGAGACGATGATGCCGCCGATGACCGCAATCGCCATCGGCGAGCGGAACGAGCCGCCTTCGCCAACGCCGAGCGCCGAGGGGATCATGCCCGCCGACATGGCGATCGAGGTCATGATGATCGGCTGGGCGCGCTTGCGGCCCGCCTCGATCATGGCCTGAACCCGGCCCATGCCGTGGCGCTTCATCTCGACGGCGAAATCGACCAGCAGGATCGCGTTCTTGGTGACGATGCCCATCAGCATCAGCACCCCGATCATGACCGGCATCGAGAAGGCATTGCGGGTTACGATCAGCGCGACCGCAACACCGCCGATGGCGAGCGGCAGCGACAGGAGGATGGTGAAGGGCTGGATCACATCCTTGAAAAGCAGGATGAGAACGACCAGAACCATCAGCAGGCCGAGCAGCATTGCATTGCCGAAGCTCTGCATCATCTCGCTCTGGATCTTCGCATCGCCGCTTTCCGCAAGGCGAACGGTCGGCGGCAGCGTCGTCTCTTCCACGATGCGCTTGAACTCGGCGGTCGAGGTGTCGAGTGCGGTGCCCTGCGGCACATCGGAGCCGATGGAGGCCACGCGGTTACGGGCGTTGCGCAGGATCGAACTCGGGCCTTCGGCGTAGTTGAGGTCCGCGATGCTGTCGATCGGAACGGTCACGCCCGATGCGGCCTTCACCTTGAGCGAGCCGATTGCCTGCAGGTCACGACGCACGTCGAGCGAGGTCTGCACCCGGATCGGAATCTGCCGGTCGTCGAGCGAGATCTTGGTCAGCGCCGCATCGACATCGCCGGTCGTCGCCACGCGGATGGTCTGCGAAATCTGCTGCGGCGTGATGCCGAGGCGGGCGATTTCATCCTTGCGTGGGAAGATCTGCAGTTCCGGACGGGGCAGGGCGCCTTCCGAGCTGACATTGGAAAGGATTGGGGACGCACGGAGCTTCGCTTCCAGCGTGCCGACCGCATCGTTCAGATCCTGCTCGTTGGAGGAGAGGAAGTTGAACGTCAGTTCGCGTTCGCCACGGTCGTTAAGCTTGGTGATGCGGACGTCCGGGATATCCTTGAGTTTGGCGAAGATGTCCTTTTCGACATCCCATTGCGGCCGCTTGCGGCCATCCATCTCCATCTTCGGCATGTACTGGCCGATGACGGGCAGATTGCCGAGACCCTTGTTGACCAGGGTCTTGATGAGAGAGTGATCGATCTTGCCGAGGATGACGCGCACGGTCGCACGCCGCAGTTCGAGGTCGCCCTTCGGCGATGCGCCGCCAAGGATGAAGACGCTTTCGACGCCGTCGATATCGTGGATCGCATCATAGATGCGGGTTGTCGTCGCATCGGTTTCGGCAAGCGTCGCGTTCGGCGGCAGCTCGACGGAGAGGACGACGCGGGACGAGTCATCCGGCGGCATGAAGCTGCCCGGCACCTGCGCCATCAGATAGAGCGAGCCGACGAGGAAGCCGAAGGCGGCGAGCATCGTCGCGTAGCGCATGTACCAGCGCGACGTGGTGAAGCTGACCAGCCGTGTATAGGCTTTCATCAGGCGGCCGTCATTGTCGTGATGGTCCTCCACGCCGTCTTCCGGCCGCATCAGATAGGCGGCCATCAGCGGCGTGATAAGACGAGCCACCATCAGCGAGAAGAACACCGAGAAGGCGACCGTCAGGCCGAACTGGATGAAGTACTGGCCGGCGATACCGGGCATGAACGACACCGGCACGAAGACGGCTATGATGGTGAAGCTGGTCGCAATAACAGCGAGACCGATTTCATCTGCGGCATCGAGCGAGGCCCGATAGGGCGTTTTCCCCATCTTGATATGCCGCGCGATGTTCTCGATCTCGACGATCGCGTCGTCCACGAGAATACCGGTTGCGAGCGTCAGCGCGAGGAAGCTGACGAGGTTCAGCGAAAAGCCCATCAGGTCCATGATCCAGAAGGTCGGGATCGCGGAGAGCGGCAGCGCCACGGCGGCAATCAGCGTTGCCCGCCAGTTGCGCAGGAAGAGCAGCACCACGAGAACGGCGAGCAGAGAGCCTTCCATCAGCGTATGGAGGGCGGCTTCATAGTTGCCGTAGGTGAAGTAGACGGCGTCGTCCACCATCGCGATGTTCACCTCGGGATGGGCTGCACGCACCGCATCGAGGCTCTTGGCAACGGTTTCGGCGACCGAGACTTCGCTGGCGCCCTTGGAGCGGAAGACGGCGAAGGTGACCGACGCATCGCCATTGAAGCGCGAGAAGGACTTCGGCTCCTCATAGGTGTCGGTAACCGTGCCGAGATCGGACAGCTTTACGAAGCGGCCGTTGGGGAGCGCAATCGTCGTGTTGGCGAGCTGCGCGACATTGCGGGCGTCGCCGAGCGTGCGGATCGTCTGCTCGTTGCCGCCGATCTGGCCGCGGCCGGAGCCGAGGTCGACGTTGGTGCTACGCAGCTGGTTGTTCACGTCCGGCGCGGTGATGCCGAAGGAATCGAGCTTGTTCGGATCGAGTTCGACGCGGATTTCGCGGTCGGAGCCGCCGTAACGGTCGATACGGCCGACGCCGATCTGGCCCTGCAGTGCGCGCTTGATCGTGTCGTCTACGAACCAGGACAGCTCTTCCAGCGTCATGTCCGGCGAGGTCACGGAGAAGGTCTGGATTGCCTGGCCTTCGACGTCGATCTTGGTGACGACGGGTTCTTCGACATCGGCAGGCAGATCGCTGCGAATGCGGTCGATCGCGTCCTTTGTGTCCTGCACGGCCTCGTCGGTCGGCTTTTCGATGCGGAAGATGACCGACGTCACGGACTGGCCGTCAGTCACGGTCGACTGGATTTCATCGACGCCGGAGATGGAGGCAACAGCGTCCTCGACCTCCTTCGTCACCTGCATTTCGAGTTCAGACGGCGAAGCGCCGTTCTGAGTCACGGTGATCGCGACCACCGGAACGTCGATGTTCGGGAACTTCGTGATCGGCAACGCGTAAAACGACTGAATGCCGAGAAACAGCAACAGCGCGAAACCGAGGATCGGCGCGATGGGATTTCGGATCGCCCAGGCGGAGAAATTCATCTCTGTAACCTCAATCAGTTCGATACGGTTTCAGCGGCGGCAAGCACCGGCTTGATGCGATCGCCATCGCGCACGAAGGCGCCGGCCTTGGTGATGACCTTGTCACCTTCCTTGAGACCACTGCGGATTTCGATGAAACCGCCATCCTCGATGCCGGTCTCGATCTTGGCGACATGGGCGACATCGCCGTCGACCTTGCGGGTCACCATGCCGTCCTTCGACTTGGTAACCGCCGAGAGAGGCAGCACGAGGGCGTCCTTCTCGGTCACGATGATCTGGGCGCGGGCATACATGCCGACGCGGGCCTTATCCGTGTCCAAGAGGGTGATGTAGACATTGCCGAGACGCGTCTGGGTATCGACGACCGGAGAGATAAGGCGGATCTTGCCTTCGATTTCTGTCTTGCCGTCCGCCAGCGTCACTTTCGCGCGCTGGCCGATTTCGAGTTTCGGCAGGTCGGTCTCGATGATTTCGGCGCGAATTTCGACAGCGCCATCGCGGATCATGGTGAAGAGCGGCTCGCCGCTGCCATTGGCGATCGCGCCGACCTTTGCGGTGCGGGCGGAAATCACGCCGGCGACAGGCGCCTTGACGTCCGTGCGGGCAAGGCGCAGATCGACATCGGAAATCTGGGCTTCAACCACCTTGATATCGGCGTTGGCGACGGAAACGAGCTGTTCGGCGGAGTTGACCCGTGCCAGCGCTGCCGTTGCTGCGGCCTTTTCCTGATCGCGCTGGGCCGTCGACATCGAGCCGGCCTCGGCCAGCTTCTTCGAGCGCTCGCTGACGCGCACGGCTTCTTCGGCATTGGCCTGGGATTCGGCAAGTTGCGCCTGATACTGTGCAAGGGCGGCCTTCGCTTTGGCGAGGCTTGCGGCATACTGGCTCTTCTGAAGCTCAAGCATGTCCGGGTTCAGCGTCGCAAGGGTGCTGTCGGCTTCGACACGATCGCCGACATCGGCGTTCAGGGTGCGGATGGAAAGCCCGTCAACGAGCGGCGACACATAGGTTTCCTCAACGGCCTTGACGGCGCCGGTCGCGACCACCCGATCAACGATATGCCGGGTCTGGACCTCTGAAACGACAATGGAGGGCAGGGCCTGTTCGGTCTTGGCAGGGGCTACTGCTTCCTCGGCAAGCGTCGTGCTTGCCTGCAGGCTCAGAAACAGGGTTGTCAGGACACCAAACGCAAACGTCGTCTTACGGGCCATCGGCTCACTTCCTAAAATTCCGGATAAACTGGTTGCCACAGCGCCAGTCCTTCCTTTGAAGGAGACGTCGCTGCCAGCCACTGGAATGGGAAGGATACCATCTCGGGCCTCCCGAGAAAAATCTCCCCCACACTCTCCTCAAAATGCCTCGGGGAACTATTTAGTTAGGCCCTTTTGGCGATGCAAGATCAGTCACAAAAAAAAGAATGGTGCCTCAATATTCCATTTTTCGATTGGCTTCGAGGCATTTTTTGTCTCGCATCGCATAAGGCCGAGAAAGTGTTTTCCGATGTTGCAAATGAGAAACGCGCGGAGAGCGCCCCGCGCGTTTCCTGCATGAAATATCGTCAAATGCCTAAAGCGGATGACCGCAAAACCGCGGCACGCTTTTGCCCGGCATGCTTTATTTCAAGGCTTCGTCGGTGATCTCGTGCGTCCAGGCGCCTTCCGGTTCCTTGGAGATGACCGGATCGGAGCCGCCGGCGAGCAGCGAGGCGACGGTGCGCTTGTAGTCTGCCTCGGCGAGCGCGCCGTTGGAGCCGGCGGTCAGCTTGGCGACTTCACCCATCATGAACTTCTGGTGGGCTTCGGTCTGCGCGCCGGTGGCGTCGTTTTCGAGAACGATGCCGGCGGCTTCATCCGGGTTGGTTTCGGCGTATTTCCATCCCTTCATCGAGGCGCGAACGAACTTGACCATCTTTTCCTTGAAGGCTGGATCCTTGAGCTTGTCTTCCAGCACGTAGAGGCCGTCTTCCAGCGTGGCGACGCCCTGGTCCTCGTATTTGAAGGTCACGAGGTCTTCCGGCTTGATGCCGGCATCGAGAACCTGACCGTATTCGTTATAGGTCATGGTGGAGATGCAGGCAGCCTGCTTCTGGATCAGCGGATCGACGTTGAAGCCCTGCTTCAGCACGGTTACACCGTCCGGACCGCCTTCGGTCGGGATCTTCAGGTGGCTCATCCAGGAGAGGAAGGGATATTCGTTGCCGAAGAACCAGACGCCGAGCGTCTTGCCCTTGAAGTCTTCAGGGCCCTTGACGCCGGATTCCTTCAGACAGGTCAGCATCATGCCGGAGGACTTGTAGGGCTGGGCGATGTTGACGAGCGGAACGCCCTTTTCGCGGGATGCGAGGGCAGACGGCATCCAGTCGACGATGACGTCAGCGCCGCCGCCGGCGATTACCTGCGCGGGCGCGATATCCGGGCCACCCGGCTTGATCTCGACGTCGAGGCCTTCCTCGTCGTAATAGCCCTTGTCCTTGGCGACGTAGTAGCCGGCGAACTGGGCCTGGGTGACCCACTTCAGCTGCAGCGTCACCTTGTCTGCCGCCATGGCCTGGAAGGCCGAAAGCGAAAATGCACCTGCCAGCAGCAGGGATGCCAGTTTTGTCTTCATTTTCAGTTCCCTCTTTTTATGCCCGCCCTTGTGGACGGGCCATTTTATGACGCCTGGCCACCACGGACAGACGGATGCCAGAACGTGACGGCGCGTTCGACGAGCGCGACGATCCCGTAGAAGGCGGAGCCAGCCACCGCGGCAACCGCGATTTCGGCCCAGACCATGTCGACGTTCATGCGGCCCACCTCGGTCGAAATCCTGAAGCCCATGCCGACGATCGGCGTGCCGAAGAATTCCGCCACGATGGCGCCGATGAGGGCGAGCGTGGAATTGATTTTCAGGGCATTGAATATGAATGGCCACGCCGCGGGAAGACGCAATTTTATCAGCGTCTGGAACCAGCTGGCGGCATAGGTACGCATCAGGTCTTTTTCCATCGGGCTTGCGGCGGCAAGTCCCGACACCGTGTTCACCAGCATCGGGAAGAAGGTCATGATGACGACGACCGCGACCTTCGACTGCCAGTCGAAGCCGAACCACATGACCATGATCGGGGCGATGCCGACGACCGGCAGCGCCGAGACGAAATTGCCGAGCGGCAGCAGTCCTTTCTGCAGGAAGGGCGAGCGGTCGATGGCGATGGCGACGAGAAAGCCGAGGCCGCAGCCCATGATATAGCCGGTGATGACGGACTTCAGGAACGTCTGGCGGAAATCGGCCCAGAGGGTCGGCAGCGAGTTGATGAGCCGGGTCCAGATCATCGAAGGCGGCGGCAGCAGCACCGAGGGGATCTCGAAGCCCCGGACGATGCCTTCCCACAGGACGAGGATGCTGACGCCGAAGAGAACGGGGACAGTGATACGGATGATGCGTTGAAGTACGCGATCCGTGGTTTTGACACGCACGAGCCATTCGTTGATGGCCCAGGCGGCGAGCCAGAAGGCGATGGCGCCCCAGAGAAAACCGGAGGTCATGGTCTCGCTCCCATGCGCTTGAGGACGGCCGTATGGGCGGCGCCGACGATGATGACGAGCACGGCAGCGAGTGCGGCCGCCATGAACAGGGCGGACCAGATCTGCACCGTCTGGCCGTAATAGGAGCCGGCCAGCAGGCGGGCGCCGAGGCCGGCGACGGCCCCGGTCGGCAGTTCGCCGACGATGGCGCCGACCAGCGAAATGGCAATCGCCACCTTCAGCGAAGTGAAGAGGTAAGGCATGGAGGCCGGCCAGCGCAGCTTCCAGAAGGTCTGGGCCGGGGAGGCGCTGTAGGTGTGCATCAGGTCGAGCTGAATCTGTTCGGGGCTGCGCAGGCCCTTCACCATGCCGACGACGATCGGGAAGAAACTCAGATAGGTCGAGATCAGGGCCTTCGGCAGCAATCCGGCGATGCCGATGGCGTTCAGGACGACGATGATCATCGGCGCGATGGCGAGGATCGGGATCGTCTGGCTGGCGATGACCCAGGGCATCAGCGAGCGATCCATCGCGCGATTATGGACGATGCCGACGGCAAGCAGGATGCCGAGAACGGTGCCGATGCCAAAGCCGACGAGGGTGGCGGAAAGCGTGATCCAGGCGTGGTAGACGAGGCTGCGCTTTGACGTGACCGGCTTGTTGAACGTGGTATCCCAGATTTCCGCGATCACCTGATGGGGGGCGGGCAGAACCGGGCGTTCCTGGAACATGGTTTTCGGGACGATTTCGGAGAAGGTGATGTCAGTGCCGGCGCGGGCCGCCGTGTCGCGCTCGAAGGGCGCGTTGAGATAGACGGCAGCGACATACCAGACGGCGATGATCATAAGAACGATCGAGAGGACGGGGAGGATCTTGTCGCGCATGGTCATGATGACGCGCCTCCGCTCGTCGGAAACAGCATGAGGGCCATGGAGACAAAGCCGAGCGCTACGCCGGCCATCTGCGTGGTCGTCAGCCGCTCTCCGAAAATGGCGAAGGCGATGATGTTGACGAGGAGCAATTGTGCGATTGCCGACGCCGAGATCGCAAGGCCAAGCCCGCCTTCCCGCATCAGCTTCACCATCATCAGGTTGCCGACGCAGTAAAGGCCGAGCGAAAACAGCAGGATGATGATGTTGTTATTGGCGACGTAGTAGCGCGAGGCGGTCGCGGCGCTGAGGAAAACGGCCATGGCGGCAGCAAGCCAGAGGATGAAGGCGGGGTTCATGATTGGACCTGCGCGGGGTGTTTGATATTTGCGTATGGAGATGCGGCTCGCTCCCTCTTCTCCCCAGCGGGGAGAAGGTGGCGCGTAGCGCCGGATGAGGGGGACGGCTGGCTCTGAGCTTGCGGCAAAGACCCCCTCATCGCCTCGCATGCGCTCGGCACTTCTCCCCGCTGGGGAGAAGAGGGAGCCCGTTGCGACCGTTGCCAATCCCTACTCATCATAGCTATGCCCCGCTCTCAAACCATCGCGCACGCGGCTGGCGATTTCGAGGAATTCAGGGGTCTCGCGGATATCCAGCGGGCGCTCCCGCGGCAGGGTGGATTCGATGATGTCGGTAACCCGGCCGGGGCGGGGGCTCATGACGACGATCTTGGTGGAGAGATAGACCGCCTCGGGGATGGAATGCGTGACGAAGCAGATCGTCTTGTTCGTGCGGTCCCAGAGATGAAGCAGCTGCTCGTTCAGATGGTCGCGGACGATTTCGTCCAGCGCTCCGAAGGGCTCGTCCATCAACAGGAGATCGGCATCGAAGGCCAGCGCGCGGGCAATCGAGGCGCGCTGCTGCATGCCGCCCGAAAGCTGCCAGGGGAATTTCTTGCCGAAGCCGGAAAGATTCACGAGATCCAGCGTGCGGGCGATCCGCTGTTCCTGCTCGGCCCTGGAATAGCCCATGATTTCCAGCGGCAGGGCGATGTTCTTCTCGATCGTGCGCCAGGGATAGAGTGCAGCGGCCTGAAAAACATAGCCGTAGGAGCGGTTCTTGCGAGCATCCTCCGGCGTCGTCCCGTTGACGGTGATCGAGCCGGAGGTCGGCTTCTCAAGATCGGCGATGACGCGCAGAAACGTCGTCTTGCCGCAGCCAGAAGGGCCGATGAAGGAGACGAAATCCCCCTTCTTCACGTCGAGATTGACGCCGGTCAGCGCCGTGACCGGGCCGTCGCTCGTCTGGAAGGTGAGGCCGAGGTCACGCGCGGAAACGACCGATGCAAGGTTGGAAGTCATGGTCGCTCCTGCGTTCCGCCCTGTAGAATCCTGGTGAAGCCCGGAGGCTTGCTGTTTTGAAATATCGTACGTCATATTTTCCAGTTACGGTATGGTGCGCGCGTGCGTCGGGAGGATGAGGGATGTCGAAACTTGAGAAAGTCGCGGTCGAGGAAAAGCCGACCTGCCATGTTGTCCGCACGGGGAGCACCTATGACGGCAAGCAGGGGTTCAGCTATTTCGAGGGTATTTCGGCCGAGGCGGTCGGGGCAAAGGGCATCTGCATGCACCTTCTGACGATCCCGCCGGGCGGCCGCGCCAAGGCGCATATGCACGAGAGCCACGAGACGGCGATCTACATGCTCTCCGGCGAGGCCCACACTTGGTACGGCGACCGGCTGGAGAACCATGTTATCGTGAAAGCCGGCGAGATGTTTTACATCCCGGCGGGCGTGCCGCATCTGCCGGCCAACCTCTCGGACGCGCCTTGCAGCGCGGTGATCGCCCGGACAGATGCCAACGAACAGGAAAGCGTTATGCTGCTGCCCGAGCTCGAAGCATTGGTCGGTTTTTAATGGCAGGTTTCTGAGGGCGTGGCGCGGCGTCAGCAGCATTCGAAACGTCAAACCCCGCTCGCCGGAATGCCGGTTCTCTCGACCTTGCGCGGTGCCGTCAGTTCCTTCCATGTCGACAGTGCCCTGTTGACGGCGGTGAAGGGCTCGCGGGAAACGAACTTGCCGTGGCCTTCCTGCGTCTTGACTGTACCTTCCTCGATGGCGACCACGCCGCGGGTCAGGGTGTAGCGCGGCAGGCCGGTCACTTCCTTGCCCTCGAAGACGTTGTAATCGATCGCCGATTGCTGGCTCTTGGCGGAGATGGTCTTCGACCGTTTCGGATCCCAGACGACGATATCGGCATCGGCACCGACGAGGATTGCGCCTTTGCGGGGATAGACGTTGAGGATCTTGGCGATGTTGGTGGAGGTGACGGCCACGAACTCGTTCATGGTGATGCGGCCGGTCGCGACGCCGTAGGTCCAGAGCATCGGCATGCGGTCTTCGAGACCGCCGGTGCCGTTCGGAATCTTGCGGAAATCGCCAAGGCCGGTACGCTTCTGGTCCGTCGTGAAGGCGCAGTGGTCGGTCGCGACCACCTGCAGCGAGCCGGACGACAACCCGGCCCAGAGTGAATCCTGATGCTGTTTGTTGCGGAAGGGCGGCGACATGACGCGGCGGGCGGAGTGATCCCAATCCTTGTTGAAATATTCGGTCTCGTCGAGCGTCAGATGCTGGATCAGCGGCTCGCCATAGACGCGCATGCCGTTCTGGCGGGCGCGGCGGATGGCTTCGTGCGCCTGTTCGCAGGAGGTGTGGACGACATAGAGCGGCACACCGGCCATATCGGCAATGATGATGGCGCGGTTGGTTGCCTCGCCCTCGACGGAGGCGGGGCGCGAATAGGCATGGCCTTCGGGGCCGTTGTTACCTTCGTCCATCAGCTTCTGCTGCATGGCTGCGACGACGTCGCCGTTTTCGGCATGGACGAGGGGCAGCGCGCCGAGCTCGGCGCAGCGCTGGAACGAGGCGAACATCTCGTCGTCATTCACCATCAGCGCGCCCTTGTAGGCCATGAAGTGCTTGAAGGTGTTGATGCCCTTTTCCTGCACGATGGTCTTCATATCATTGAAGACCTGCTCGCCCCACCATGTCACCGACATATGGAAGGAATAGTCGCAATTGGCGCGGGTCGACTTGTTATCCCAGCGCTTCAGGGCATCGAGCAGCGATTGGCCGGGATCGGGAAGACAGAAGTCCACCACCATGGTCGTGCCGCCGGCAAGGCCGGCGCGGGTGCCGCTTTCGAAATCGTCGGAGGAATAGGTGCCCATGAACGGCATTTCGAGATGCACATGCGGATCGATGCCGCCGGGCATGACATAACAGCCGGCCGCATCCAGCGTCGTGTCGCCGGAAAGGTTCGGTCCGATCTCGATGATCCTGCCCCCTTCGATCTTCACGTCCGCCTTGTAGGTCAGGTCCGCCGTAACGATGGTTCCGCCCTTGATGACTGTGGTCATTGTCTGCTCCCTTGTTGTTCTTCAATGGCGCTTGCCGGCCAGTAGCGCATGGTTTCGCAGCGCTTGGAAATGTCGCCAGTCAGGGCCGCCAGAATTGTTTCGAGAACGGCGCCGCGTTCGCGCAAAATTTCTCCATTCCAGAATCGGAGGACGGCATAACCATTGGCGTTCAGCCATTGCGTTCTGATGATATCGGAAATGGAATCAGCATGTTGTGAGCCGTCGATCTCGACAATGAACCTGTGTTCACGGCAAAGGAAATCGGCAACGTAAGGGCCGAGTGGAACTTGTCGGGAAAATTTGTAGCCGTTCAGCAGCCTATTTTTGAGATGGCCCCACAGCCGATATTCAGCTTCTGTTTCGTTTCTTCTAAGAGTTCTGGCTTTCGGCGTTGCGCCGGGGCGACGTTTTGTCGGGTCGTTGTTTCTCACGGCGCTCATGGTTGGAAGACCCCCTCATCCGGCCCTGCGGGCCACCTTCTCCCCGCTGGGGAGAAGAGG
>JAVBSF010000443.1:0-9216 GCA_031556925.1 Pararhizobium sp. | reverse complement strand
CATCGATGGCTATGGCCCGAACGGCATCGCCGCCCGTGTCATGGACGTTACCGGCCGCGTCGTTCGCCTGCAGACCGGTTACCTCTATCACTATGCGTTCGTGATGCTGATCGGCATCGCCGCGCTCATTACCTGGATGATGCTCGGGAGTTCCTTCTGATGACCGATTGGCCCATTCTTTCAGCGGTCACCTTTCTCCCGCTGGTTGGCGTGGTTCTGCTCTTGCTCACCCGCGAGGACAGCCCGGCCGGCCGCCGCAATATCCTGAACATCTCGCTTCTGACCACGATCGTCACCTTCCTGGTGTCGGCTGTGATCTGGTGGAATTTCGATAATGCCAATCCAGGCTTCCAGATGGTGGAAAAGCATGCCTGGCTCGGCACCGGCATTTCCTATCATCTTGGCGTCGACGGCATTTCCGTGCTCTTCGTTGTGCTCTCCGCCTTCCTGATGCCGTTCTGCGTGCTCGCAAGCTGGCATTCAGTCGAGAAGCGGCTGAAGGAATACATGATCGCCTTCCTGCTTCTGGAAGTGTTCATGGTCGGCGTGTTCGTGTCGCTCGATATCGTTCTGTTCTACGTGTTCTTCGAAGCAGGCCTCATTCCGATGTTCATCATCATCGGTGTCTGGGGCGGCAAAGACCGTGTTTACGCCAGCGACAAGTTCTTCCTCTATACGCTGCTTGGCTCGGTGCTGATGCTGCTCGCCATCATGGCCATGTACTGGCAGGCTGGCACGACGGATATCCCGGAACTGCTCGCCTATCAGTTCCCCCGCCAGATGCAGATCTGGCTATGGCTTGCCTTCTTCGCCTCGTTTGCGGTGAAGATGCCGATGTGGCCGGTCCATACCTGGCTTCCCGACGCGCACGTTCAGGCGCCGACGGCGGGTTCGGTCATCTTGGCCGGCGTTCTCCTGAAGCTCGGCGGCTACGGCTTCATCCGCTTCTCGCTGCCGATGTTCCCGCTGGCTTCGGATTACTTCGCGCCGTTCGTCTTCACGCTGTCGGTCGTTGCCATCATCTACACATCGCTGGTCGCGATGATGCAGCAGGACATCAAGAAGCTGATCGCCTACTCGTCGGTCGCGCACATGGGCTATGTCACCATGGGCATCTTCGCGGCCAATGTTCAGGGCGTGCAGGGTGCGGTGTTCCAGATGCTGTCGCACGGCATCGTCTCGGGCGCGCTCTTCCTCTGCGTCGGCGTTGTCTATGACCGCATGCACACCCGCGAGATTTCCGCCTATGGCGGTCTCGTCAACAACATGCCGAAATATGCCGTCGCCTTCATGGTCTTCACCATGGCGAATGTCGGTCTGCCCGGCACCTCCGGCTTCGTCGGCGAACTCCTGACCCTGCTCGGCGTGTTTCGCGCCAACACCTGGGTCGCGCTGTTTGCCGCCACCGGCGTCATCCTGTCGGCTGCCTATGCGCTCTGGCTCTATCGCCGGGTGATCTTCGGCCCGCTCGACAAGGAAAGCCTGAAGGCGCTGCTCGATCTTTCCGGCCGCGAGAAGGCTATTCTTTATCCGCTGATCGTGCTGACCATCTTCTTCGGCGTCTATCCGGCTCCCGTCTTCGACGCCACGGCCGCTTCGATCGACCTGCTGGTCAACAACTATTCCGCAGCACTGCAGGCGGCGCACGATGTTGCGCTGTCGGTGAAATGACGACAGGACGTGATTGAACATGACTGCTGAAACAATCCTTGCAAGTTTGCACCTGTCGCTGCCGGAAGTCATTCTTGCGGTGGGCGCGCTGTTCGTGCTCATGGTCGGCGTCTTCACCGGCCAGAGGCCGGCTGTCGCCACCTGGCTCACCATCGTTATCCTCGCCGTGGCCGGCGCGGTGCTGATCTGGGGAACCGGCGATGGCAGCGCCTATAACGGCGTGTTCGTGTCCGATGCCTTCGGTCGCTTCATGAAGGTGCTCACCCTCGGCGGCTCGATCGTCGCGATCTTCATGTCCGCCGGTCAGGCGCGGCTGACGGGTATCGACAAGTTCGAATATCCGGTTCTGCTGATGCTCGCGACGCTCGGCATGCTGCTGATGATCTCGGCGAACGACTTGATCGCCGTCTATCTCGGCCTCGAGCTGCAGTCGCTGGCGCTCTATGTCGTTGCGGCGATCAATCGCGACAACGTGCGCTCCACGGAAGCGGGCCTGAAGTATTTCGTGCTCGGCGCTCTCTCCTCGGGCATGCTGCTCTACGGCATGTCGCTGGTCTATGGCTTCACCGGCCATACCGGCTTCACCGAAATCGCCGCTGCTCTTTCCGCCGAAGGCCGTTCGCTCGGTCTCATCTTCGGTCTGGTCTTCGTTCTGGCCGGCGTCGCCTTCAAGATCTCGGCCGTGCCGTTCCATATGTGGACGCCGGACGTCTACGAAGGCGCGCCGACGCCGGTCACCGCCTTCTTCGCGGCGGCACCGAAGGTCGCGGCCATGGCCATGCTCATCCGCATCGTCATCACGCCGTTCCAGCCGGTTCAGGCCGATTGGCAACAGATCGTCGTGTTCATCTCGATCGCCTCGATGCTGCTCGGCTCGTTCGCGGCCATCGGCCAGCGCAACATCAAGCGACTGATGGCCTATTCCTCCATCGGTCACATGGGTTACGCGCTGGTCGGCATCGCCAGCGGTAGCGAGGCCGGCGTGCGCGGCGTGCTGATCTACATGCTGGTCTATGTCGTCATGACGCTCGGCTCCTTCGCCATCATCATGGCCATGCGACTGAAGGATGGCGAAGCCCGCGAGAATGTCGACGATCTTGCCGGCCTGTCGCAGACCAATCCCTTCATGGCGACGGTCCTGACCGTGATGATGTTCTCGCTGGCCGGCATTCCGCCGCTTGCAGGCTTCTTTGCCAAGTACTTCGTGTTCATGGCGGCCATCGAGGCGCATCTCTATGCGCTCGCCATCATCGGCGTACTCGGTTCGGTCGTCGGCGCCTACTACTACCTGCGCGTCGTCAAGGTCATGTGGTTCGACGAGCCAAAGGGCGAGTTTGCACGTCCGTCCGGTTCGCTGAAGCTGGTCTATGGCCTGAGCGGTCTGTTCGTCCTCGCCTATGTGTTGATCGGCGGCCCGATCGGCACCGCCGCCGAAGTCGCGGCACGGACGTTCTTTTGAGCATTGACGCCGGGTCGGGCAGGTCATCGCTGCCCGACTTCAGGCATACTGCCCTCGGTGAAGTCGGTTCCACCAACACCGAAGCCCTGTCGCTCGCGCGCCAGGGCGATCCGGGTTTTCACTGGATCACTGCCACACGCCAGACGGCCGGCCGTGGGCGACGTGGCCGAAGCTGGATGTCGGAGCCCGGCAATCTTTATTCCTCGCTTCTTCTGATCGATCCCGCGCCTGTCGAAAAGCTCGGTTCGTTGCCTCTCGCCGTCGCGGTTGCCGTCTATGATGCGATCCGGGCGGTGATGCCGCCAGGTGGCAATCCGGTGACGATCAAATGGCCGAATGACGTCATGATCGGCGGGCGCAAGGTCTGCGGCATTCTGCTGGAAGGCGAACGGCTTCAGGACGGGCGTCAGGCACTGGTCATCGGTTGCGGCATCAATATCGCCGTTCTGCCAGATCATGGCCTTTACCCGGTCACCAGCCTGCGTGCCGAAGGAGCGGGCGTGTCGCCGGATGAGCTTTTCGCCCACTATTACCAGACGATGGCCGGGATGCTGGCGCTCTGGAACCGAGGCGAGGGCATCGCGGCCGTGATCGATCGCTGGCGCTCGGGTGCGGCCGGCATAGGCCAGAAAATTACGGTCAACCTTCCCGACCGTTCGCTTGTCGGGATTTTCACAGGCATCGACGAGGACGGCCGTTTGGTCCTTGACCTTGGGTCGGGGATGATCGAGCGTATCGCCGCCGGCGATGTATTTTTCGGATAGAACAAGGCACACTCAGCTTATGAGCAAACAAGAAGAACTGGTCTTCCTGCCACTGGGCGGGGTTGGCGAAATCGGCATGAACCTCGGCCTTTACGGCTATGGCACGCCGTCGAACCGCCAGTGGATCATGGTCGATTGCGGCGTGACCTTTCCGGGGCTGGACCTGCCGGGCGTCGATCTCGTTTTGCCCGACATCCGTTTCCTGGCCGAGCAGCGCAAGAACCTGAAGGGCATCATCATCACCCATGCCCATGAGGATCACTACGGCGCGCTGGCCGATCTCTGGCCGGGCCTGAATGTGCCCGTCTATGCCTCACCCTTCACGGCCGGCATGCTGGAAGCCAAGCGCAATTACGAGCGCAGCCGTTCGGATGTGCCGGTGACGATCTTCAAGCAGAGCGACCGCATCAATGTCGGCCCCTTCGAAATCGAGGCCGTCGGCGTTAACCACTCGATCCCGGAGCCGATGGCGCTGGTCATCCGCACGCCGCTCGGCAATATCGTCCATACCGGCGACTGGAAGATCGACCATGCGCCATCGCTGGGGCCGCTGACCGACGAAGCCCGTTTCCGCGCGGTCGGCGACGAGGGCGTGCTGGCGCTGATGTGCGACAGTACCAACGCCATGCGTGACGGCGTGTCCCCTTCGGAAGACGAGGTCTCTGAAAGCCTGACGAAGATCATCGAGAGCGCCGAGGGTCGCGTGGCCATCACCACCTTCTCGTCCAATGTCGGCCGCATCCGCTCGATCGCCAAGGCGTCCGCCGCCGCCGGCCGTGAGGTGCTGCTGCTCGGCAGCTCGATGAAGCGTGTCGTCGCCGTCGCCCGCGATGTCGGGCTGATGGAAGGCGTTGCGCCCTTCATCGCCGAAGACGAATTCGGCTTCATTCCGCGCGACAAGGTCGTGGTGATCCTCACCGGCAGCCAGGGCGAACCGCGCGCGGCGCTTGCCAAGATCGCCCGCGACGAGATGCGCAACGTCGCCTTCAGCGCCGGCGATACCGTGGTCTTCTCCTCGCGCGCCATTCCCGGCAACGAGAAGGCGATCAACGACATCAAGAACGGGCTGGTGGAGCAGGGCATCCATATCGTCACCGATAATGAGGCGCTGGTGCATGTCTCCGGCCATCCGCGCCGCAACGAGTTGCAGCAGATGTACAGCTGGGTGCGCCCTGAGATGGTCGTGCCGGTGCATGGCGAGGCCGCGCATCTGGTGGCGCAGGGCGAGCTTGCGCTGCAATCCGGCATCAAGACCGTTCCGCGGCTGCGCAACGGCGATATTCTGCGGCTGGCGCCCGGTGCGCCCGAAGTCGTCGGCGAAGCGCCGCATGGCCGCATCTACAAGGATGGCGACCTGATCGGCGACTACGACGAGATGGGCATCGGCGAGCGCCGCAAACTTTCCTTTGCCGGACACGTCACCGTCAGCGTGCTGCTCGACGAGCGCTATGATTTCATCGATGATCCCGAAGTCGTGACCATCGGCCTGCCGGAGTTCGACGACGAAGGCGAGAGCATGAACGATACGCTTTACGACGCCGTGCTCGGCGCGGTCGAAAGCATTCCGCGCGGCAAGCGCAAGGATCTGGCCACCGTCAAGGAAGCCGTTCGCCGCGCCGTGCGTGGCACCGCCAACGATGTCTGGGGCAAGAAGCCGCTGGTCACCGTGTTCTTGAACAAGGTCTGATCCATGCTCGGCCGCGTCAATCATATCGCACTCGCCGTTCCGGATCTCGAAGCGGCGGCGGCGCGCTACCGCGAAACGCTCGGCGCTCGCGTCACCGCCCCCGACAGCCTGCCGGACCATGGCGTGCGCGTGGTGTTTGTCGAACTCGACAACACCAAGGTCGAACTGCTGGAGCCGCTGGGTGAAAGCTCTCCCATCGCGGCCTTCATCGAAAAGAACCCGTCGGGCGGCATGCATCACATCTGCTACGAGGTGGCAGACATCCTCGGGGCGCGCGATGCGCTGGTGGCGGGCGGGGCGCGGGTGCTGGGGGACGGCAACCCGAAGACCGGGGCCCATGGCAAGCCGGTGCTTTTCCTGCATCCGAAGGATTTCTTCGGTACCCTGATCGAACTCGAACAGGTGTGACAGAAGGCCCGGTTTGCTCGGCCGGCGCGGCAGGCTATAAGCGCCGGCGTCAGGCGCGGTTGCCGCGATGAATTTGCTCAGGATTGGTGGCCATGCCGTTTTTTTCGACCTTCGCGATCTATTTCATCATCTGGTGGCTGACGCTGTTCATCGTGCTGCCGCTCGGCCTGCGGACCCAGGCGGAGGAGAATGAGGTCGTTCCGGGCTCGACCGAAAGTGCGCCGGCGCGGTTTCGGGCCCTACGGGTCTTTCTGATGACGTCCGTGCTGGCGGCGGTCATTCATGGTGCCTGGTACATCGTTTCGGTGAAGCTCGGATACGGCCTGGATTCCATCCCGCAATTCGCACCGAAGTTCTATTGAGGCGCGCGCCGGTCGATGAACCGGACCGGAGCGCATTGTCCGGGCGCGGCAGGAAAGAGCGCGATTGCGCTTGCTCTGGTGAAATAATCTTTCGTTGCGGCGGGCTTACGCAGAGTCAGCGAAAATACGCTGCGAAACCAGCCTTAAATTCGGCACATTTGCGGCGAATACGGGTGCTGCTTCGTAATGTTTGAGGCTGAAAAGCAAAAAAAAACAAGGCTGAAAGCCTTGTTTTTAAAGTATCGCGTGATCCTTATCCGTTTCCGGTGGCTGCGGGTAAACGCGCCTAAGATCTTATCCTCCCAAGACTTGACCGCGAAATCGACAAGAATTTAATCTCCCTGCCTCTTTTGTGAGCCGAAACTAGCTCATAGCTTGGGCGTTGTCACTCGATTTTTTTGCATTTGTGCGACACTCGGGTAAAATTTTTCAATTGACAATTGACCTCACATTTCTGTTACTTCGTGTCTTTTTGACGCAACCTCCCGGTCGTCACGGGTTTTCCCCTACGGAAATGTTCTCTGGCGCGGCCCGCAGAAATGACGGGTTTTCTTCCCGCCGCGAAGCGTCTATGAACGACGTTGGCGGAATCTGCCGGATTGGTGAACAATTCGTGTTTCCCTGCTTCTTTGAAATTCCAACGGCGTGGTCCGTTCGGCGCTTGACGCGCCGGTGCGCGGCCTCCCAAGCTCAACCTTATTTCGCCCGATTCAGCCGATAGGGCGGGATGCTTCAAGTACCGGAACCCTTTCATGCGCCTGTCCCGCTTTTTCATGCCGATCCTCAAGGAAAATCCGAAGGAAGCGGAAATCGTCTCCCACCGGCTGATGCTGCGCACCGGCATGATCAAGCAGAATTCGTCGGGCATCTATACCTGGCTGCCGCTCGGCAAGCGCGTGCTCGATAAGGTCAACGCCATCATCCGCGAAGAGCAGAACCGCTCCGGCGCTGTCGAGCTTCTGATGCCGACGCTGCAATCGGCCGAACTCTGGCAGGAAAGCGGTCGTTACGACGCCTATGGCAAGGAGATGCTGCGCATCAAGGACCGGCAGGACCGGCCGATGCTCTACGGCCCGACCAACGAAGAGATGATCACGGATGTCTTCCGTTCCTACGTAAAGTCCTACAAGGATCTGCCGCTCAATCTCTATCACATTCAATTGAAATTCCGTGACGAAATCCGCCCGCGTTTCGGGACCATGCGCTCGCGCGAATTTCTGATGAAGGATGCCTATTCCTTCGATCTGAACCGGGAAGGAGCCGAGCATGCCTATAACCGCATGTTCGCCGCTTACCTGCGCACCTTCTCGCGCATGGGCCTGCGCGCCATTCCGATGCGCGCCGATACCGGCCCGATCGGCGGCAATCTCAGCCACGAATTCATCATCCTTGCCGACACCGGTGAATCGGAAGTCTTCTGCCACAAGGATTTCCTCGGCTTCGACATTCCCGCCGAAGACACCAACTTCGATGATGTCGCCGGCCTGAAGGCGATCTTCGACAAGTGGACTTCGCGCTATGCCGCGACGTCCGAAATGCATGATGAAGCCGCTTTCGGCGCGATTGCGGACGGTGAAAAGCTTTCCGCCCGCGGCATCGAGGTCGGCCACATCTTCTATTTCGGCACCAAATATTCCGAGGCCATGGGTGCGAAGGTGCAGGGGCCGGACGGCAAGGAGCACACCGTCCACATGGGCTCCTACGGCATCGGCCCGACCCGCCTCGTACCGGCGATCATCGAAGCCTCGCATGACGAGAACGGCATCATCTGGCCGGATGCGGTCGCGCCCTTCAACGCCTCGGTCATCAACATGAAGGCGGGCGATGCGGCCTGCGACGCCGCCAGCGAAACGATCTATGCGGCGCTCACCAAGGCCGGCCTCGACACGCTCTACGACGACACCGACGACCGCGCCGGCGCCAAGTTCGCAACCGCCGACCTGATCGGCGTTCCCGTCCAGATCATTGCCGGTCCGCGTTCGATCGCCGCCGGCGAGGTCGAGGTGAAGGACCGCAAGACCGGTGCTCGCGAAACCATGTCGATCGAAGCGGCGATCAACAAGCTGACGGCTTCGAAGTAAGGAAAACAGAATGAGCGTCGCCACGGCAGAACAGGAACAGGCGGCTGTCCGTCCGCCGTCGACCCGTCCGTTTTCCTATTTCGAGCGCATGGTGGCCTGGCGCTATCTGCGCTCCCGGCGCAAGGAGGCGTTCATTTCGGTGATCGCCGGCTTCTCCTTCATCGGCATTATGCTCGGCGTCGCGACGCTGATCATCGTCATGGCCGTGATGAACGGTTTTCGCACGGAACTGATCTCGCGCATCCTCGGCATCAACGGCCATATGATGGTGCAGACGCTCGACGGACCCTTGAACAACTACGGCGATCTGGCGACGAAATTCTCCGCCATTCCCGGCGTTACCATGGCGATCCCGCTGATCGAGGGGCAGACGCTGGCCTCCGGTCCCGGCGGGGCCGGCACGGGCGCGCTGGTGCGCGGCGTGCGCGCCGACGATATCGCGAAGATGAAGTCGATCGCCGACAATGTGAAGACCGGCGATCTCGTCGGCTTCGCGTCCGGCACCGGTGTCCTGATCGGCTCGCGCATGGCCGACCAGCTCGGCCTGCAGGCGGGCAGCACCATCACGCTGATCTCGCCGGAAGGCGACGTGACGCCGATGGGGGTCAATCCGCGGGTGAAATCCTACACCGTCTCGGGCATTTTCGAGATCGGCATGTCGGAATATGACGCCTCCATCATCTTCATGCCGCTTGAAGAGGCGCAGCTTTATTTCAATGCGGAAGGCATCGCCCAGGCGATCGAGCTTTTCGTTTCCAATCCGGATATGGTCGACAGCCTTCGC
>JAVBSF010000018.1:0-28182 GCA_031556925.1 Pararhizobium sp. | reverse complement strand
AAGCGGGCGATATTCTCCACCGTGTTGGCAAGCGTGCCGGCGCCAATCGATTGACGAGCGCCGATCAAAGTAAGATCAGGTGCGGTTTTGCCGCCGATCTTCTCGTCGCGCAGAGAATGACAACCGAGACAGCCGTTGCGGTTGATCAACTCCCGGCCTTGATCGACAGTTTTGTTGTGGCCGGAAATCTGGCGGCGGCGCCAGATTTGGAATTCCTCCTCTTCCATGACGACGACGGAAAACGCCATGTAGGCATGGGACGTGCCGCAGAACTCGGCGCAAGGCGCGCGGTAGATGCCGGTGCGTTTGGGCGTGAGCGTCAGGAAATTGGTCCTGCCCGGTATCATGTCCATCTTGCCGCCAAGCGCGGGAATCCAGAAGGAGTGAATGACATCCGTCGCCTTTAGCGAGAAAGTCGCCGGCTGCCCGACAGGCAGGCGGATTTCGTTGGCGGTCTCGAAGGCTGCCTCGCCGTTTATGCCGGGATAGCGCACGCGCCACCAGAACTGTTCCCCCGTGACCTCGATCGTCCCTTCCTGCCGGATAGACGGATTCCACGGCCGGATTGCCGGCATCAGCCACACGGCATAGCCGAGCAGGCCGAGCAGCACGACGATGGGAAAGACGACGCCGCCCCAGCCGATGAGGGCGCTGGCATGTTCCGGCATCCATGAGGTTTCACGATGCCGTGCCGCATGCAGGAACAGGGCGGTGACGGCCAGCCAGATCATCGCGGCGCCGAAAACCATGATGATGAACAGGCGAAAGACTGCTTCCGATTCTTCTCCGGCGGGATCAAGGGCGGATTGTTGTCCGCTGCAGCCCACGAGCATGAGCGCGCTGAAGGGAAGAAGACATCGCAGGATTGTCAGAGCCTCCCCTTGAGTTCGATCTCTTAAGCTTTCCGATATGGAGCGAGGCGCCGGGCCGGCAAGGCCCTGCACAATCAGATCGCGGGGAACCATTGCGATCCATGATCGTTCGGCTGCCAAAGGAAGGAGCACATCATGACGATCGAAGACTATGCAAAGTCGTTACTTGTCGAAGTCGGGGCCAAGCCCGACACGAAACCGGCAGACACGGCCGAAGCAGATGAGGGCAAGCAGCCAAAGCCCGAGCCGAACAAGCCGGACCCGCAGGAAGTCCAGTATCCCGGTTATTTCAAGGGAAACGGCAGCCTCTGACCGGCTGCGCAGACAAGGAGCATCCCATGGCCCTGCCGATCCATTGACCAAATGAACCGCCCAAAGCGGCGGGTAACGAGCTGTCCATTCAAGGGAGGAAAATATGCCAATCATCAAAGCGAATATTCCAACGATCGATATCGCGCTTCTGGAAAGCGTCCTGCAGGTCTGGTGTAAGGGTGAGAAGCGGGAGCTTCGCGATAGTGCCCCTCAAGCAAGAATTTTGATCGCAGAATACAACAAGGGTGTCCGCTCGCAGATCGAGCTGTTCGATGCACTTGATGCGACCAAACACTGAAGCAGCCTCTCTTCTTGGCCGTGCCGGTCGCCGCCAGTGAGATTATGTTCTGAAGGAGCGTTCCATGACCAATATTAGAAAACATGGCTTTGAAAACGATGCGCAATGGCGGGAATACCTTGAGGAAATCGAAGATGAACCTTTAGCCAGCCCCGCTTTGGAAGCAGACGAGCGTCTCACTCACGCTCTGGCGGCTTTGCGGGCCGAAGTTCATATCCTTCGGCAGCGCATTCAGGCTCATATGCCACGCAGGCGGTCGAGCCTTGGTTGGTCGCTTGTCGCAACGAGTTGTCTGCTTGCGATCTTCGTTCACCGGCATTTTCGGCGGTTTGTTTAGCCGGGGCGGGTCACATGATCCACGAGCGTAAGGGCATTGTCTATTGCTGCGCCGGAAGCTGTGTTGTCGAAGATGCACCAGCTTCCGGGGGGCAGCATACCCGCAATCTCCGTGATGGCGTCGTCGCTATAAGGGCTATAGTAAATTTCTGGACTGCCGTGCAGCCGGATGTACCGAGGGCCACCGTTAAAATCGCTCCGATGCCATACGACGGGTGGATCGGCGAGCACTGGCGAAATCGAGAGTTCGCGCAGCAAGGACATGGCGTCGCTTGAACGCCATGAGGCGTGACGAGGTTCGATAACGACGACGCCTTCATAGGCCGCGCGGATTTTCCTTAAACTCTCCTCGATCCCCTGATCCGAAAATTTGAGGGTGGGAGGAAGCTGGCAGAGAAGTGGGCCAAGTTTCGCAGCAAGTCCTTCAATATCCCGAAGGAATTCCTGGAACTTTGCTTCGATGCCTTTGAATTTCATCTCATGCGTGATGAGCTTGGGCAGCTTGACGGAAAAGCGAAAAGTGTCGGGCACGCTTTCTCGCCACCGTTCAAAGGTTTCAGGTTTGTGGCGGCGATAAAATGTCGAATTGATCTCCACACCGTTGAACACGGAGGCGTAGCGAGTAAGGCCCGACCCGACAGACGAAAAGCGATCGGCTACCCTGCTCGGGATCGACCATCCAGCCGTGCCGACGACGAAAGCCGGTCTGTTACCAGTTCGTGAGGCCTCCGGCGTGACTTTGCTTTGTTTACCGCTCGCGTTGGTCATGACAATCGCCTTTCGACTGTTCTCGATGAAACGAACTGAATCCGGCGAGGTTCCTGCTCTGGAACTGAAGCTACGCGCTCGCTTCAGGTTCAAAAGGGGATAGGCACGATGATAAACCTTATATTCGTCAGGTCGAAAAATGGGCGGTATTGTGCGTTAAAGACCGCAGGCACAGTCCGCCCAATTCTCGGTCTCCACTGCGCTGTCCCGGCTGCCTCGCGAGAGGGATCTAGATGCCGATGAAGGAATTGACGGCGTCGCAACCGATGGAGTAAATCGTTGCGAAGAGCGTCGCGGGTCGCATCTGCGGTCAACATGCCTCTGAAAAACTTGAAAGTCTTTAACAAAGACACCGCAAATGGCGGTCTAGCAGAGTTCCCTCGGAAAACGCACAATCCCAATCCTGCACGAAGAGCGCGGTCACGGCAGAATGCCGCCGCCTCTCCGCACGATCGCCGGCCTGGCCGGGGTCATGAACGCAGATGGAGGGAGCCGGGGCGGGAGGAGCGCGCCATCGGGTCTTGTATCGTTCGGCGGCGTCGGGGATGTCCGCCATGGGAGGAAATATGTTTGAACGGCTTTTCAAGCTGAGTGAGCACAAAACGTCCGTCCGCACCGAAGTGGTTGCGGGCCTCACGACGTTTCTCACGATGTCCTATATCATCTTCGTCAATCCTGACATCCTGTCGACCACCGGCATGGATCGGGATGCGATCTTCGTCGCGACCTGTCTGGCGGCCGCGCTCGGCACGCTGATCATGGCGCTCGTTGCCAACTGGCCGATCGGCATGGCGCCGGGCATGGGGCTCAATGCCTTCTTCGCCTTTACCGTCGTCGCAGCCCTCGGCTTCACCTGGCAGCAGGCGCTCGGCGCGGTGTTCATTTCCGGCGTCATTTTCCTGCTTTTGACGGTAACGGGTGTGCGCAGCTGGCTGATCGCCGGCATTCCACACTCGCTGCGCAGCGCGATTGCTGCCGGTATCGGGCTTTTCCTCGGCATCATCGCCCTGAAGAATGCGGGCATTGTCGTCGATAATCCCGCAACACTCGTCGGTCTTGGCGATCTGAAGCAGACCGGCCCCTTGCTTGCGATCTTCGGCTTCTTCGTCATCGCCGTGCTCGATGCCTTGAGGGTCAAGGGCGCGATCCTGATCGGCATTCTTGCCGTCACCGTGCTCTCGTGGGTCACGGGCGTCAGCGAATTCCGTGGTGTCGTCTCCATGCCGCCCTCGATCATGCCGACGTTCCTGCAGCTCGATATCATCGGTGCCCTGCATGGCGGCCTGCTGCATGTCATTCTCGTCTTTGTTCTGGTGGAGGTCTTCGATGCGACCGGCACGCTGATCGGCGTCGCCAAGCGGGCGAATCTGATCCGGGAAGACCAGCCGAGCCGTCTCGGCCGTGCGCTTCTGGCCGACAGCACGGCCATCGTTGCCGGCTCGCTGATGGGAACCAGCAGCACGACCGCCTATGTCGAAAGCGCGTCTGGCGTGCAGGCCGGCGGACGCACGGGCCTGACCGCGCTGGTCATCGCGATCTTCTTTCTGGCCGCGCTGTTCATCTCGCCGCTTGCGGCTTCCGTCCCGACCTATGCGACGGCGCCGGCGCTGCTTTACGTGGCCGGCCTGATGATGCGCGAACTGACCGAGATCGATTGGGACGACCTGACGGAAGCGGCGCCTGCGGCGCTGACCGCACTTGCCATGCCCTTCACCTATTCCATCGCCAACGGCCTTGCCTTCGGCTTCGTCAGCTATGTCGTGCTGAAGGTGTTTACCGGCCGCTGGAATGTCCTGCATCCCGCAACCCAGATCGTTGCGGCGTTGTTCGTGATCCGGTTCGCTTTCTTCGCTGAATAAAGCGAGCATCGTTGCAAACAAGAAGGCCGCGTCACCGATGCGGCCCTTTTGCTTTGGAGAAAAGGCCAGTCCGGAAGATCAGGACTGACCTTTCGATTCAGCCGACCAGAAATGGCTCGTTGTAAAAATGCTCTTCCAGATTGATGCCTTCTCCGCCGCGGTCGACCACGGCGAAATCGGAGATGCCATCCAGTGGGGTCAGGATACCGTGCCAGACATTGCGGCCGATGTTGACGCCCTGACCGGGGGCCGTGCGAAAGGCGAGCGGTTCGCCCGGACCGTTCTCTGTTTCCGGTGCGACAACCACGAGAAAGGGATGCTCGCTCAGGGGTATGAACGCCTGGCTGCCGAGCGGGTGGCGTTCCACCATCGGGAGCGCCAAGGGCAGCGGGTAGGGCTCGCCGCGCAGCAGGCTGATCATCGGACGGGCCTTCTCTCCCGTCGTCTCGATCCGGGCAAGGTCGTGGTAGCGGGTGCATTTTCCCGCATTGATCGGGAAGTTCGGTGCGCCATCGGTTTCGATGACGTCACCGAAGGGCGCGAATGCTTCGCGGGTCAGGGGTTGTATATCGATCGTCTTCATCATGCCTCCTCAGGATTGAACGGGTGAAACGGGCGGCCGCTTGCTTTGGCGGCCGGTAATGATGGCGGGGAGGGGCGGCTTTCGCGTCCACCCCGGCCTTGCGGACATCAGGCCGGCAGCATGTCGCACAGGCGCAGAAACGCGATCCGCTCCACCTGCCGGCAGGCGGTGTCGAACTCCGTCTCCCGGTCGTTGGCGATGCGGCTTTCGAAGGCAGCCAGGATTTCCTCCTTGCTGCGGCCCTTCACAGCCATGATGAAGGGAAAGCCGAAGGTGCCGACATAGCGGTCGTTCAACGTGGTGAAGCGATCGCGCTCCGCATCGGTCAGGGCATCGAGACCCGCCGATGCCTGCTCGCTGGTCGAGCTTTCCGTCAGGCGTCTGGCGAGCGCAAGCTTGCCGGCAAGGTCGGGGTGAGCGTTGAGAACGCCCAGCCGCTCCTCCTCGGTCGCGTCGCGGAAGACGCCGGCCAGCGCCGCATGCAGGCCGATGGCCGTGTCGTTCGCAGCGCCCAGCTCTCCGGCATGGGCGCGCCGGGCAATCCATTCGGAATGCTCGAACACGCCGCCGAAGCGGGCAACGAATTCGTTTTCCGAAAGGCGCGACGGGCTGTTGTCATTGGCTTGGCAGGGATGGTTCTTCGCCCAGTGTTCGGCAATATCGATGCGACGTGCGAGCCAGACCCGATCGTGGCCTTTCACATAGTCGAGGAACCGTACCAGAGCCATGGCGCGGCCGGGCCGGCCGGCGAGACGGCAATGCAGGCCGATGTTCATCATCTTCGGCCGCCCGGTGGCACCTTCCGCATAGAGCATGTCGAAGGTGTCCTTCAGATAGTCGAAGAACTGCTGGCCGCTGTTGAACCCTTGCGCGGTGGCAAAGCGCATATCGTTCGTGTCGAGCGTATAGGGGACGACCAGCTGCTGGCGCCCTGCATGGGCATGCCAGTAGGGCAGGTCATCGGCATAGCTGTCCGAGACATAGGCGAAACCGCCTTCTTCCGCGATCAGATCGACGGTGTTTTCAGAGCAGCGGCCGGTGTACCAGCCGCGCGGCCGCTCCCCCGTCACGACCGTATGCAGCCGGATTGCCTCCGCGATCGAGGTGCGTTCCGTCTCGCGGTCCATGTCCTTGTGCTCGATCCATTTCAGGCCATGGGAGGCGATTTCCCAACCGGCCTCCTGCATGGCTGCGACCTGCGACGGCGATCGCTGAAGTGCGGTGGCGACGCCATAGACCGTCACGGGAATGTCGCGTTCTGTCAGCAGCCGGTGGAGGCGCCAGAAGCCGGCGCGGGCGCCGTATTCGTAGATCGATTCCATGTTCCAGTGGCGCTGGCCGGCCCAGGGCTGGGCCCCGACGATCTCGGACAGGAAAGCCTCCGAGGCGGCATCGCCATGCAGCACGCAGTTTTCGCCGCCCTCCTCGTAGTTGACGACGATCTGCACGGCGATCCGCGCGCCGTTCGGCCAGACGGCATCGGGCGGTGTCGCGCCATATCCATGCATGTCCCTGATATATCTCATGAATGCTCCTCCGAATATCTGCTGAAGACTGAATCCTAACGCAGAAGCCGGAAGCTCCATTCCCCCGAAAATTTTGAAAGTCTCGAAGAACTGGCTTGCTATTCAGGGGGAATGGCTTGGCCGATATTGACCCGGAATAATCCGGGAGGTTTGTGCAATGAAGTCTCGTTCTGAAGCTGGCGGTCGGCTGACGACCCATGTGCTGGACACGGCGCTGGGTCGGCCGGCGGCCGGCCTGCGTATCGATCTCTACCGGATCGACGGCACGGATGCGGAGTGCATCGTCTCTACCGAGACGAATGACGACGGCCGCTGCGATCAGCCGCTTTTGAGCGGCTCCGGGATGAAATCCGGTGTCTACGAACTGCGCTTCCACGCCGGCGCCTATCTGGCGCAGAGCGACGACGGCCCGGCTTTTCTCGATCTCATTCCGATCCGCTTCGGCATTGCGGAAGAGACCGCGCACTATCATGTACCGCTGCTCGTCTCGCCTTACAGCTATTCGACCTACCGGGGAAGCTGAGCATGGTTGCCGCAATCCGTACCACGATCCGCTTTCTCCTGAACCACAAGCCGGTCGAGCTTTCCGATGTCTCGCCTGTCAAAACCCTGCTCGATTTCCTGCGGCTGGAGCGCAATCTGCGCGGCACCAAGGAAGGCTGCGCGGAGGGGGACTGCGGCGCCTGCACGGTGCTGGTCGGCCGCCTTCTGAATGGCGTTCTGAAATATGAAAGCGTCAATGCCTGCATCCGTTTCGTCGGCTCGCTGGATGGCTGTCATGTCGTGACGGTGGATTCGCTCGCCTTGCCGAACGGGCCGCTGCATCCGGTGCAGCAAGCCATGGTCGATACCCATGCCTCGCAATGCGGCTTCTGCACGCCGGGCTTCGTCATGTCGCTTTACGGCCTCTGGATGGAAAACCCGAAACCATCCATCGCTGCCATCGAAAAGGCGCTGCAGGGCAACCTGTGTCGGTGCACGGGCTATGCGGCGATCATCCGCGCCGCCGAGGCTGTCTCCACCATCGGCGATGCCGACAGGGATCCGCTCGTCGCCGAGCGTGCTGATATCACGGAAAAGCTTGAAGCCCTCCGCGATGGCAAACGTGTCATTGTAGGCGAGGGCAAGGACCGTATCATCCTTCCGGCATCCGTCGATGACCTCGCCGAAATCTATGCCGCCGAACCTGCGGCCCGCATCGTGGCCGGCTCCACCGATGTCGGCCTGTGGGTGACGAAATTCATGCGCGACATCGCGCCGGTCGTTCATATCGGTCATCTCGACGAATTGCGGGCGATTTCCACGGACGCGAATGGCATCATCCTTGGCGCAGGCGTCAGTTACACCGAAGCCTATCCGGCGATGACCCGGCACTTCCCGCAGCTTGCAGAGCTCTGGGACCGCATCGGCGGCCAGCAGGTGCGCAACATGGGCACGGTTGGCGGCAATATCGCCAATGGCTCCCCCATCGGCGATACCCCGCCGGCGTTGATTGCGCTGGGCGCCAGCGTGTGGCTGCGCAAGGGCGGCGAACGCCGCCGGGTGCCGCTGGAAACCTTCTTCATCGAATACGGCAAGCAGGATCGTCAGCCGGGCGAGTTTGTGGAGGCGGTTGAAATCCCGTTCCTGAAGGGCGGCGAGCAGTTTGCCGTCTACAAGATCACCAAGCGGTTGGACGAGGATATTTCCGCCGTCTGCGGCGGTTTCCGTGTCGCGCTCGACAAGGCCGGCATCGTCACCAAAGCCGTTATTGCATTCGGCGGCATGGCGGGCACGCCGAAGCGTGCCGCCAACGCGGAGGCCGCCCTTGTCGGCGCTCCCTGGAACGCAACGACCGTGGCTGCGGCAATGGACGCACTTGGCGCCGATTATACGCCGCTCACCGACTGGCGGGCCTCGGCCGATTACCGCCTTCTCGTCGCGAAGAACCTTCTGAAGCGCTTCCATCTGGAAACGCAGCGTGCCGAGCCCGTGCGGCTCGACCGTACGATCAAGCTGGCCGTGTGAGGAGAGCGCCATGAATGTGATGCAGCCGATCGACCGCATTCGCGGCGCCGTGCACGACAGGGAACGGCATGAATCCGGGCACAAGCATGTGACGGGAACGGCGGAATATATCGACGACATGCCGGAGCCCGCCGGCACCCTGCACGCCTATCTCGGCCTTTCGCAGCGCGCCCATGCCGAGATCGTCTCGATCGATTTCGATGCGGTGACCGCCAGCGCCGGCGTCGTTGGTATCCTGACGGCGTCCGATATTCCCGGCGAAAACGATGTCAGCCCCGCCCACAAGCATGATGATCCTGTCTTCGCGACCGGACTGGTGGAGTTTCATGGACAGCCGATCTTCGCCGTCATCGCCGAGAGCCGCGAGGAAGCCCGCCGGGCTGCCGCCAAGGTGAAGATAGAGTATCGCGATCTCCCGCACGTGACCGATGTGATTGAAGCGACAGAGGCGAACTATCCGCTGGTTATCGATCCGCTGAAGCTGGAGCGCGGCGATATCGCCGATGGTTTTGCGAAGGCGAAGCACGTTATCGAAGGCGAAATGCGCATCGGCGGGCAGGACCATTTCTATCTGGAGGGTCACATCTCGCTCGCCATTCCCGGCGAGGATGAAGAGGTGACGCTCTATGCCTCGACCCAGCATCCGAGCGAAACCCAGCATATGGTCGGTCAGGTGCTTGGCGTGCCGTCCCACGCCGTGACAGTGAATGTGCGCCGCATGGGTGGCGCCTTTGGCGGCAAGGAAACCCAGGCGAACCTGTTTGCCGCCGTCGCCGCCGTCGCCGCCAAGAAATACGGCCGCGCGATAAAAATCCGCCCGGATCGCGACGATGACATGACGGCGACCGGCAAGCGCCACGATTTCCATGTCGACTACAAGCTCGGCTTCGACGATGAAGGGCGCATCGATGCGGTCGACGCCGTGTTTGCCGCGCGTTGCGGCTTCTCGGCCGATCTGTCCGGCCCCGTCACCGACCGCGCTCTTTTCCATGCCGATAACTGCTACTTCTACCCCAACGTCCGGCTGCGGTCGCGCCCGGTGAAGACGAATACGGTTTCCAACACCGCTTTCCGCGGCTTCGGCGGGCCGCAGGGCATGGTCGGCGGCGAGCGTTTCATCGAAGACATCGCCTATACGCTCGGCAAGGACCCGCTGGAAATCCGCAAACTCAATTTCTATGGCGGTGAAGGTCGCAACCTGACGCCCTATCACCAGACGGTCGAAGACAACATCATCGGCCGCATCATCGAGGAGCTGGAGCAATCCGCTGACTACGCGGCGCGGCGCAGGGACGTGATTGCCTTCAATGAAAAGAGCAGCGTCATCAGGCGCGGCATCGCGCTGACGCCGGTGAAGTTCGGCATCTCCTTCACCAAGACGGAATACAATCAGGCCGGCGCGCTCGTGCACGTCTATGCCGATGGCTCGATCCAGCTGAACCATGGCGGTACCGAGATGGGGCAGGGGCTCTACACCAAGGTCGCGCAGGTCGTGGCGGACGAGTTCCAGGTCGATCTTGAGCGCATCAGGGTCACGGCGACCTCGACGGGCAAGGTGCCGAATACCTCGGCCACCGCCGCATCCTCCGGCTCCGACCTCAACGGCATGGCGGCCGCCAATGCGGCGCAGCAGATCAAGGCGCGGCTCGTTGCGTTCGCGGCGGAGAAATTCGGCGTTGCGGAAAGCGATGTCGTCTTCGAGCCCAACACCGTGCGCACCGGGCATGAACGCATCGCCTTCAACGATCTGATCAAGGCCGCCTATGGCGCTCGCATCCAGCTTTCGGCCGCGGGCTTCTACAAGACGCCGAAGATCCACTGGAACCGTGCCGAGGGTCGCGGCAGACCGTTCTTTTATTATGCCTATGGCGCGTCCTGCTCCGAGGTCAGTGTCGATACGCTGACCGGCGAATACCAGATCGACCGCACGGATATTCTCCATGATGTCGGTCGTTCGCTGAACCCGGCGCTGGATATCGGCCAGGTCGAGGGCGCCTTCGTGCAGGGCATGGGCTGGCTGACGATGGAGGAGTTGTGGTGGGATGCGAAGGGGCGCCTCAGAACCCATGCGCCCTCCACCTACAAGATCCCGCTTGCCTCCGACCGGCCGCGCATCTTCAATGTGCGCCTGGCAGACTGGTCGGTGAACCGCGAGGAAACCATCCGGCGCTCCAAGGCTGTCGGCGAGCCGCCGTTCATGCTCGGCATTTCGGTGCTTGAGGCGCTCTCGATGGCGGCCGCGAGCGTGGCTGATTATCGCGTACCGCCGCGCATCGATGCACCGGCGACGCCGGAACGGGTGCTGATGGCTATCGAGTGCCTGCGCGCCGCAAAGGGCTAGGAAAGACGATGCTGGCTTTCCGCGAAGACATCCGTGATTTCCTGCGGGCGGAGCCCGATTGCATCCTCGTCACGCTGACAGGAGCGGCGGGGTCCACGCCGCGTGATACCGATGCCTGGATGCTGGTATCGCGGGGGAAGCTGTTCGGCACCATCGGCGGCGGTCAGCTCGAATATATGGCCATCGATCAGGCGCGCCGGGCGCTTCGGACCGACAGCCTCGCCGCGGGGCTTGCCGTCCCGCTGGGGCCGGCCATCGGCCAATGCTGCGGCGGCCATGTCTGCATAACCTTCACCCGCATGAACAGGGATGTTGCTCTGCAATTGGTCGCACGCTGCGACGCCGAGATTGCCAACCGGCCGCATGTCTATGTCTTCGGTGCCGGCCATGTCGGGCGGGTACTGGCGGCCTCGCTGTCGCTCGCGCCGCTGCGTGTCGTTCTCGTCGATACCCGCGAGGAAGAACTGTCCGCCTGCCCGGTGTCCGGCATCGAAACCTGCCTCACGCCGATGCCGGAGGCGATCGTGCGCGATGCGCCGCCGGCCAGCGCCTTCGTGGTTTTGACCCACGATCATGCCCTTGATTTCCTGATCACGGCGGAAGCCCTGCAGCGCGGGGATGCCGCCTATGTCGGCATGATCGGATCGAAGACCAAGCGCGCGACATTCCGCAGCTGGTTGGCGCGCGAAGTGGGAAGGCCGGATCTGTTCGACAATCTCGTCTGTCCGATTGGTGGAACGGCGTTAAAGGACAAGCGCCCGGCGGTGATCGCGACGCTCGCTGCCGCGGAAATTCTGACGGCTGCGCTGACAGCACCGCTCACCCGCAAGGCGGGAAAAGCACGTATCGACGTTAAAGCTTGACCGTTTCGCTCAGCCCGTCGAGAGGTTTTCGCGCGGAGCCTCTTCCAGCATCTTGCCGATCAGCCGCTGACAGCGCTCTGCCATGAAGTCGATCATCAGCCGAACCTTCGGGTCCTGAAAACGCTTGTGCGGATAGATCGCGGCCAGCTGCACGCTGGCCGGCGGAGCATCTTCAAGGATTTCGACAAGTGCGCCGCTATCGAGATGTGCCTTCACCTCGAACAGCGGCTTGTTGATGATGCCGCGCCCTTCCAGCGCCCAGTGGGTCAGGACATCGCCATCGTCGGAATCGTAAGGACCGGCGATTTCCAGCTTGCGCAGGCCTTCGGGCGTCTGGAGCGTCCAGTAGTATTCTTTCGATCCTGGATAGCGCAGCAGGAGACAGTCGTGCCTGTCGTCGATCAGCGCGTCGGGCGTGGCCGGCGTTCCGCGCTTTTCCAGATAGGCGGGTGCGGCGCAGATCACGCGCTCGCAGTTCAGGATGCCGCGCATGCGCAGGTTGGAATCCTCGAGCACACCGAGCTTGAAGGCGACATCGACGCCTTCGCTCAGGATATCGATATTGTGATCTGAAAGACGAAGCCTGACCTCGATATCGGGATACTTGTCATGGAAGGTAGGGATGCCGGGCGCGATCAGCCGGCGGCCGATGCCGAGCGGGGCGGTGATGCGCAGCGCCCCCTTCGGGTTCTGCGAGAGATCGGCGATCGCCCCTTCGGCCTCGTTGACCGCCTCGATGATCTTGACGGCGCCTTCATAGAAGACGCGCCCATGCTCGGTCGGTGTCAGCTTGCGGGTGGTGCGGTTGAAGAGGCGCACGCCGAGATGCCGCTCCAGTTCCTTGATGCGATTGCTGGCGACGGCAGGCGTGACGCGCTGGTCGCGGCCGGCTGCCGAGAGGGTTCCGAGTTCGACGACCCGGACAAAGACACGCACGTTATCAAGATAGGACATGCCACTTCATACCACATCTCCGGTGATCGTAGCGGCGGCGATTTTATAGATTTTTTTGATAGTGTTGGGGGAATAGGCGGTATTTTCGAGGTAATCGGCAGATGGCACAAGCCTCCCAAAGCGAGGGAGAGCTGCATGTACGAATATGCCATTGCCTGGGACTGGCTGACATTTGCCGTCCGCTGGCTTCACGTCATCACCGCGATTGCCTGGATCGGCTCGTCTTTCTATTTCGTCGCGCTCGATCTCGGCCTGAAGAAGCATCCCGATCTGCCCGCCGGCGCGCACGGCGAGGAGTGGCAGGTCCATGGCGGTGGCTTCTATCACATCCAGAAGTATCTGGTGGCCCCGGCCAACATGCCGGAGCATCTGGTCTGGTTCAAATGGGAAAGCTATGTCACCTGGCTTTCCGGTTTCGGCATGCTGTGTCTGGTCTATTATGCCGGCGCCGATCTTTATCTGATCGATCCCAATGTGCTGGATGTCTCCAAGCCCGTCGCCATCGCCATTTCGCTGGCCTCCATCGCCTTCGGCTGGATCGCCTACGACCTGATCTGCCGTTCGCCCTTCGGCAATGACAATACCCGGCTGATGGTGCTGCTCTATTTTATCCTCGTCGGCATGGCCTGGGGCTATACCCAGCTTTTCACCGGCCGCGCCGCCTTCCTGCATCTCGGGGCCTTCACCGCGACGATCATGTCGGCGAACGTCTTCTTCATCATCATCCCCAACCAGAAGATCGTCGTTGCCGACCTGATCGCCGGTCGCACGCCGGATGCGAAATACGGCAAGATCGCCAAGCAGCGCTCGACCCATAACAACTACCTGACGCTGCCGGTTCTCTTCCTGATGCTGTCGAACCATTACCCCTTGGCGTTCGGAACCGAGTTCAACTGGATCATCGCCTCGCTCGTTTTCCTGATGGGCGTCACCATCCGCCATTACTTCAACACCCGCCACGCCAATGCCGGCAATCCCACCTGGACCTGGCTCGCAACCGTGCTTTTGTTCATCGTCATCATGTGGCTGTCCACGGTGCCGAAGGTGCTGACCGGGGAAGGCGAGGACGCCAGGGTTTCCGCCGCCCAACAGCCTTTCGTGACCGCGGAAGCGTTCCCGAAAGTGCGCGATACCGTGCTCGGCCGCTGTTCTATGTGCCATGCCAGGGAGCCGGGCTGGGAGGGCATCGTCGTGCCGCCCAAGGGGGTGGTCTTCGAAACGGATGGCGATATCGCCGCCCACGCCCGTGACATCTATCTGCAGGCGGGGCGCTCGCACGCCATGCCGCCGGCCAATGTGACCGCGATCTCCGACGACGAGCGCCGCCTGCTCGTCGCCTGGTATGAGACGGTCGTCGAGGGAGGAGGAAAATCCCAATGAAAGAGCTGCTGATCCGTGGTCGTGTTCTGACATTCGTCGCGGAGCCGAAGGGTCTCGACGATACCGCGTCTTATCGCTACTTCGAGGATGGCGCCGTGCTCGTCCGGGCCGGCAAGGTCGTGATGAGCGGCACCTATGCTGATGTGAAGGGGCTTGCGAGCGCTGATGTCGAGATCGCCGATCATCGGCCCGATCTCGTTCTTCCGGGCCTGATCGACACCCATCTGCATTTCCCGCAGACGCAGGCGATCGCTTCCTATGGCGCGCAGCTGCTCGAATGGCTGAACACCTATATCTTCGTGGAAGAGCAGAAGTTTGCGAAACCCGAACACGCGGCCTTCATCGCCGGCCGTTTCATGGATGAGCTCATCTCCAACGGCACGACCACGGCGGTCGCCTATTGCTCGGTTCATCCCGAAAGCGTCGATGCCTATTTCACGGCAGCCGAACAGCGCGGCATGCGCATGATCGGCGGCAAGGTGATGATGGATCGGAACGCGCCGGATGTCCTGCGGGACACGCCGCAACGGGGCTATGACGAATCCCGCCAGCTGATCGAGAAATGGCACAATCGCGGCCGCGCCCATTATGCCATCAGCCCGCGTTTCGCCATCACCTCGACGCCGGAGCAGATGGAGGTGAGCCGCACCCTCGTTGCCGAATTCCCGGATTGTTACGTCCAGACCCACCTGTCCGAAAATCGCGACGAGATCGCCTATGCAACGTCGCTCTATCCGGATGCCAAGGACTATACGGATATCTACGCCCGCTATGGCCTGCTGGGTGACAAGACCTTGCTCGGACACTGCATCTATCTGGATGACCGCGAGGTTTCCGTTCTGGCGGAGACAGGCGCGGTCGGCGTGTTCTGCCCGACATCGAACCTCTTCCTCGGCTCGGGCCTTTTTGACCGCGACCGGTTTGACCGTCTCGGCGCACGCTGGTCCGTCGCGACGGATGTGGGTGCGGGAACGAGCTTCTCCATGCTCGAAACCATGGATGAAGCCTACAAGGTGCTGCATCTGCAGGGCCAGAGGCTTTCGCCGCTCAATTCCTTCTATCGGATGACGCTCGGCAATGCCCGCGCGCTCGGGCTCGATGACAGGATCGGGTCGCTGCATGCCGGGGCGGATGCCGATATCGTCATTCTCGATTCCAGTGCCAAGCCGGCCATGGAACTGCGCATGCTGACGGCAAAATCGCTGGTGGAGGAACTCTTCATTCTGCAGACCATGGGCGACGACCGTTGCGTCGCCGAGGTCTATGTGGCCGGCAAGGCGATGAAGGCGAAGGCTGTCACGCGGCAGGGAGAGACAAGGCGTCTTCCGGAAACCGTGTGACGATCAGGCGGCCGGTTGTGCGACGCCGCGCCGGCCGCTTCTACTGCTTGCGCGCGGTATAGGTCATATCGATCGCCGCGCGCCGTGGCGCAGCCTTTCGCGTCGATACTTCGAGTGTATCTCCACTTTCCGCAGCGCCGGCATGCCAGGTGAACCTTGCCATGTCCGGATCGCCTGTCGCCTCGTTCGTCCGGTCATGGGCGTTCAATGATATCTCGACGAGACCCGGCAGCGTTTCGGGTGAAACGCCTGTGGTTCTCACCCCGCAAGCCACGGTCGGGCTGTTGATGGGGCCGTTGAAAAAGGCGCTCAGGCTGGCTTTCCCGTTCCCCTCTGTCCATGTTGCCGCATAGACGATATCGACCTGCGGCCCGGCTTCCATCTCGGCCGTGATCGGGCCGTTACTGCTTTCAAATCCGAGACCTGCCGCGAGGCGTTCCAGTTCGCTTGGCAAGGCTGGTCGCATGCCGCAGGTTTTGGCAAAGAGATTGACCAGAAGGGCAGCATTGTCCTCGTCCGCGGCGGCCGTGCCTGCCAGCGCCAGCAGGGCCAACACCGGCATGGCAAGTCGCGATACGATGAAACGTTCCATGCCAAGCAGCCCCCGCCCGTCATCCTGCGTGATAGAGTAACCACAATTCCCTCGGGCTGCATAGATTGGCACTTCAGGCTGCGGGTGTTCTGGCGTGTCAATCCTGTTTCGCTCTTCCCCCCATCGCCCGGCTCAATCCCTCCGCCGCCGCCCGCACGGCGGGGCCGAGCGCATCGATCTTGTCATCCGGCATGCGGACAGCTGGCCCGGAAACGGAAATGCCGGCAACGGCCTCGCCATATTCGTCGAAGATGGGCGCGGCAACGCACCGCATTCCCAAGGTGTGCTCCTCGTCGTCTATAGACCAACCCCGGCTGCGAATGCCGGCAATATCCTCCAGAAGTGTCGGCAGGCTGTCGCGCGTCTTGTCGGTAAAGCGCTCCAGCGTGCGGCCGGCAAGCAGCCGTTCGATATCGGCGTCTTCCCAGGTCGAAAGGATTGCCTTGCCGATGCCCGAGGCATGGATCGGGCCGCGTCGGCCGGGCCGGAAGAAGGCGCGCATCGGCGCATGGCTTTCCACCTGCGAGATGAACACCACATCCCCCTGTTCCTCGATGCCGATATTGGCCGTCTCGCCGCAGGTCTCCATCAGGTTTTTCAGGAAGGGCCGGCTGATCGTGCCGAGCTTGCGAAAGCGCAGGAAGGCATTGCCGATCTCGAAGGCCTTGAGGCCGATGGTCCAGGCGCCGGTCTCCGTGTCGTGATCGACCATGCCGTGGTTGGCGAGCGCGGTCAAAAGCCGGTGCACGGTCGAGGAGGCAAGGCCGGTCCGGTCGGAAAGCGCCGACAGCGTGGCGCCATCCGCCTGCGCGACGGTGGCCAGCAGCGTCAGGCTTCTGTCCAGAACCTGCACCGACGATGGAGCCGCATTTTCATTCGCCTTGCGTCCCGGTCTGCCGCGTCCTGCCTGTTCCATCGTCTGCTCCTGCCTTTGCGTCGTCACCACGATGATCCTCGAATGCGGGGCCATCGATTTCCACGAAAATCTTGAAAGTCTCTATTTCCACATCATGGGAAATAATTCCATATTTTTATTGATGCGGTTGGGGAATGGATTATCGTCTGCTGGAGATCGGAGGAAATTCCCATGGCAAAAATGCGCGCTGTCGATGCAGCTGTTCTGGTTCTGGAAAAGGAAGGGGTTGATTGCGCCTTTGGCGTTCCGGGTGCAGCCATCAATCCCTTTTATTCGGCGCTGAAGGCGCGTGGTTCGGTGCGCCATATTCTCGCCCGCCATGTCGAGGGCGCGTCCCACATGGCGGAAGGCTATACCCGCGCCGAAGCGGGCAATATCGGCGTGTGCATCGGCACGTCAGGCCCTGCCGGCACCGACATGATCACCGGCCTTTATTCGGCGGCGGCGGATTCGATCCCGATCCTCTGCATCACCGGTCAGGCGCCGCGTGCCCGGCTCGACAAGGAAGATTTCCAGGCCGTCGATATCTCCAGGATCGCTGCCCCCGTCACCAAATGGGCCGTCACCGTCATGGAGCCGGCGCTCGTGCCTTTCGTCTTCCAGAAGGCGTTTCACCTGATGCGGTCGGGACGTCCGGGTCCGGTGCTGGTCGACCTGCCTGTCGATGTCCAGCTCGCCGAGATCGAGTTCGATATCGATAGCTATGAGCCGATGGCCGCCTACAAGCCGGCGGCGACGCGGGCGCAGGCCGAAAAGGCGATTGCCATGCTGAACGCGGCGGAGCGGCCGCTGATCGTCGCCGGGGGAGGCATCATCAATGCCGATGCCTCCGACCTGCTGATCGAATTTGCCGAAATCACCGGCATACCGGTCATCCCGACCCTGATGGGTTGGGGTACGATCCCCGACGATCATCCTCTCATGGCCGGCATGTGCGGCCTCCAGACCTCGCATCGCTATGGCAACGCGACGCTGCTCGCCTCCGATTTCGTTCTCGGCATCGGCAATCGCTGGGCCAATCGCCACACCGGCAATGTCCCGACCTATACCGAAGGTCGCACCTTCATCCATGTCGATATCGAGCCGACCCAGATCGGCCGGGTTTTTGCCCCGGATTTCGGCATCGTCTCGGATGCCGCCGCCGCGCTGAAACTCTTCCTCGACGTCGCCACGGAATGGAAGTCGGCGGGCAAGCTGCGCGACTGGTCGGACTGGGCTGAAGCGTGCCGGGATCGCAAGCGCACCATGCTGCGCAAGACGCATTTCGACCAGACGCCGCTGAAGCCGCAGCGCGTCTACGAGGAGATGAACAGGGCTTTCGGCCGCGACACCTGCTATGTCTCGACCATCGGCCTCAGCCAGATTGCCGGCGCCCAGTTCCTGCATGTCTACAAGCCGCGTAACTGGATCAATTGCGGCCAGGCCGGCCCGCTCGGCTGGACCCTGCCGGCAGCGCTCGGTGTGCGGGCTGCGGATCCGAACCGCCCGATCGTCGCACTTTCCGGCGACTATGATTTCCAGTTCATGATCGAGGAGCTGGCGGTCGGCGCGCAGCACAAGCTGCCTTACCTGCATGTGGTCGTGAACAATTCCTATCTCGGCCTCATCCGCCAGGCACAGCGCGGCCTCAATATGGATTTCGAGGTGAGCCTCGCCTTCGACAACATCAATGCGTCGGGCGACGCGGAAAGAGGCTACGGTGTCGATCATGTGGCTGTCGCCGAAGGGCTCGGTTGCAAGGCAATCCGCGTTCGCAGCCCCAATGAATTCCAGGAGGCTTTCGCAAAGGCTCAGGCCCTGATGAGCGAACATCAGGTGCCCGTCGTTATCGAGTTCATTCTGGAGCGCGTCACCAACATCGCCATGGGCGCTGACATCAATGCCGTGGTCGAATTCGAGGAGCTTGCCGAGCGTGGCGAGGACGCCCCGACGGCAACGCTCGCGCTGCTCGACTGATCGCCAATAGAGGAGAACATGCCATGCCGAAATTTGCGGCGAACCTGACCATGCTTTTCAATGAGGCGCCGTTCCTCGATCGCTTCGCGCTTGCCGCGGAAGCTGGCTTCGAAGGTGTCGAATATCTCTTTCCATACGACTTCGACGCCGAAGCCCTGCGTGCGGCGCTTGATCTCCATGGACTGACGCAAGTGTTACACAATCTGCCGGCCGGCGACTGGGCCAGCGGCGAGCGCGGTATCGCCATCCTGCCGGATCGCATCGACGAATTCCGTCGCGGCGTTGCCTCGGCCATCGACTATGCGACGGCGCTCGGCTGTACCCAGGTCAATTGCCTGTCCGGCATCGCGCCGGTCGGCGTGGCGGACAGCGTGTTGCGCGATACCTTCGTTGCCAACCTGAAGCTCGCCGCCACCGAACTCGGCAAGCATGGCATCCGCCTGCTGATCGAGCCGATCAACCGCTTCGATATTCCGGGCTTCTACCTCAACACGGTGGAACAGGCGGCGTCGATCATCCGCGATGTCGGCAGCGACAACCTCTTCATCCAGTACGATCTCTACCACCAGCAGCGGACCGAGGGCGAGCTGATCGGCACCTTCAGGAAACATCAGGCCAGGATCGCCCATATCCAGCTGGCCGACAATCCCGGCCGCAACGAGCCGGGCACCGGCGAGATCGCCTATCCTTTCGTCTTCGAGGCGCTTGATGCGCTCGGCTACGACGGCTGGATCGGCTGCGAATACAAGCCGCGCACGACGACGCGGGAAGGCCTCGGCTGGTTCGCCAAGGCGGGCCGCGCGCCAGAAAGCGCAGACATCATCAAGATCAGGAGCTGAGACAATGGCAACAATCGGTTTTATCGGACTGGGCATCATGGGTACGCCGATGGCGCGCCATCTGCAGGAGGCCGGCCATACGGTCGTCACCTCGAAATTCGTCATTCCGCCGCGTCAGGAACTGGTCGATGGCGGCCTTGAAATCGTAGAGACGCCGAAGGCGCTTGCCGAGGCGGTCGATACGATCATCCTCATGCTGCCGGATACGCCGGAGGTAAAGGACGTCCTGTTCGGCGAAAACGGGCTGGCCTGCGGGCTCTCCAGAGGCAAGCTGGTCATCGACATGAGCTCGATCTCGCCGATCGAGACGAAGGAGTTTGCGAAAAAGATTCGTGACACCGGCGCGGAATACCTCGATGCCCCGGTTTCCGGCGGCGAGGTCGGCGCAAAGAACGCGACCTTGTCGATCATGTGCGGCGGCTTGCAGGAAAGCTTTGACCGGGCTTTGCCGCTGTTCCAGCTGATGGGCAGGAACATCACGCTGGTCGGCGATTGCGGTGATGGGCAGACGACCAAGGTCGCCAACCAGATCATCGTCGCCCTCACCATCGAGGCTGTTTCCGAAGCTCTCGTTTTCGCCTCCAAGGCAGGCGCCGATCCGGCCCGCGTCCGCGAGGCGCTGATGGGCGGTTTCGCGTCGTCGCGCATCCTTGAAGTGCACGGAGAACGCATGATCAAGCGTACCTTCGATCCGGGCTTCCGCATCTCGCTGCACCAGAAGGATCTGAACCTCGCCTTGCAGGGGGCAAAATCGCTGGGCATCTCGCTGCCCAACACGGCGGCGACACAGGAACTGTTCAACACCTGCGCCGCCAATGGCGACGCCGGGCTCGATCACTCCGGTCTGGTCAAGGCGCTGGAGCGCATGGCCAACCACGCTGTTGCATGAGGAGCGGCGCATGAGGAGCGCCCGGCGATCTGGAGGAGACGATCGCCGGGCGGTTTTTTGAGGAGGAGAGGACCATGCCGTCTATCGTCAATCCCAGGGCTTTTCTGGAAACGCTGTTTCACGCGGCGGTGGCTGCGGCCGATCCGGCAAGGGTGCTCGCCGCCCATCTCCCACCCCGCCCGAAAGGGCGCACGGTGGTTGTCGGGGCCGGCAAGGGGGCTGCGCAGATGGCGCGGGCTTTCGAAAAACTCTGGGACGCGCCGCTGGAAGGCGTTGTCGTCACCCGTTACGGCTATGGGGCGCCCTGTGAGCGGATCGAGGTGCTGGAGGCGTCCCATCCGCTGCCGGATGAAAACGGCCTGATTGCGTCGCGCCGCCTTCTGGATGCGGTCAGTGGTCTCGGTGAAGACGATCTGGTTGTCGCCCTGATCTGCGGCGGTGGTTCGGCACTGCTGCCGGCGCCCGTCGAGGGGCTGACGCTGGAGGACGAAATCGCCGTCAACCGCGCGCTTCTGGCATCAGGTGCGCCCATCAGCGCCATGAATGCCGTCCGCAAGCAGATTTCCCGGATCAAGGGTGGCCGTCTGGCCGCCGCAGCCTATCCCGCGACGGTCGTTTCGCTCGTTGTCTCGGATATTCCCGGCGACGATCCTGCTCTGGTCGCTTCCGGCCCGACCATTCCGGATGCGAGTACCCGCGCCGACGCCCTGAAGATCGTCGAGCGTTACCGGCTGGATCTGCCGGCGAGCGTGCGCGCCTTCCTGTCCGGGGACACATGCCTGGCGCCGGTGGCGGATGACGGCCGTTTTGCCCGCAATGAAGTTCGTCTCGTCGCCTCGGCAGCCGTCTCGCTCGATGCCGCGGCCGAGCTCGCGCGGCGTGCGGGCATAGGGGCGGTGGTTCTGTCGGATGCCATCGAAGGCGAGGCGGCCGAGGTCGGTCGTGTCCATGCCGCGATCGCACGGGAGATCGTCGCCCGCAATCGGCCTTTCCGCAAGCCGGTGGTCCTTCTTTCCGGCGGCGAAACCACCGTCACGCTGCGCGGCAAGGGCAGAGGAGGACGCAACAGCGAATTCCTCCTCTCCCTGTCGCTTGCCATCGACGGCGCCTGCGTCATCACGGCGCTTGCGGCCGATACCGATGGCATCGACGGCTCGGAAGACAATGCCGGCGCGTTTGCCGATGGCCGCACGATCGCGCGGCTCGCCGCCCTCGGCCACGATGCCGCATCGCTGCTTGCCGCCAATGACAGCTGGTCTGCCTTCTCCGCGCTCGGCGATCTCTTTCGCCCTGGCCCGACAGGCACCAACGTCAATGACTTCCGCGCCATCCTGATCGCCTAAGCATGTCTCGCAAAAGTGTGCAGCGGTTTTGCGAAAAGACATGCGCAAAAACAAAGATCTAAAGCGTATGAGCGAATCTGAAAGATCGCGACACGCTTTAGCAGCGGTCCCGCCGACGTTGAGATTCATCCGGTGATTGCGGCCGGCAGGCCGCATCAGCTTGGATCGGCGCCCATGACCAGCCCTTCGATGTCATGCTTCTGGGTGATCGGCACAAGCTGATCGACCACGCGGCAGACGAGATGCTTGCGGGCGATCTCAGGCAGCGCGTCGTACCAGTCCCTGGTCACCATCATGTCGTGCAGTTCGGCGTGTCCGGCACCGGGTGCGTCGACGCCCAGAACCATCACGGGGCGGGCGATCGGAGACTGGTGTTCGGTGCCGCGATGCACCGTCAGCGCCGAGCGGCAGGATATGTCGCCGCGGCGCGGATATTTGCGCGTCGCCCTATCCTGAAAGCGGCCCCACAGCGCCTTGTCCGGAAACATCTCGTGTTTCCAGTCGCGCCCATCGTCATATTGCGTGCCGGGCGCAACCTCGAAAGGCCCCATGTCCTCGGTCACGTCGACGCCCGTCAGGTTGAAGGCGAGCGAGGTGATCTTCCGGTCGCGATAGGTATCGGCCGGCGAGGGGAAATCCCGGTGCCATGGCTGGTACTTCGCCCCCTGAAACGGCACGTCGAGGCCGATTTCGACGATCTGATAGTCTGGGCCGAGCACATTCTTGCAGACATCCACCACCCATGGATGGGTGATGAGATCGACGAAGCCGCCGAAATCTTGCGGATGGATCTCGACATACCAGCGCCGCGGACCACGCCCGACAGCGCCGCCCGGCCTTTGGATCGCGGACCAGAAGGCCGTCATCATGTCCTCGCGCATGTCATCGGCCCATTCGGGGCTGAAAGCGCCCTTCAGCCCGATGATGCCGTCTTCCTGCAACTGGCTCACCTGTGCGGCGATATCGTAGTCGAATTTCTGATGTGCGTTCATCGTTCTTCCTCCTCCGGAATGCGAGCAGGCTACGGCAACTAATAATTATTAGTCAATGGATAAATAATTATAGCTCCGGTAAAAGGTCGTGACGGAGGAGTGATGAGCGGCCGAAAATCGATCAAGCGCGTGACCATGATGGATGTGGCGAAGCTGGCCGGCTGCTCCCAGGCCACGGTCTCCTTCGTTCTCAACAGTGTCACGGACATCAAGATTTCTGCCGATCTGCGTGCGCGGGTTCTGGAAGCGGCGCGATCGCTCGGTTATGGCACCGGCAGCCCCATCCGCCGCACGGCGATGGAGGAGCTTCGCGGCGGCTGCATCGGTTTCATCGTCGATCAGCTGGCCACGGCACCCGAGGCGGTAAACGCCATCGAGGGAGCGCGACAGGAATCCTGGGAGGATGACGTTACCATTCTCGTCGCCCAGACGCAGGGGCGGGTCGAACACGAGAAGCGAGCGCTGGAAAGGCTGCTGCGGGCCGGCGCGCAGGGCATTGTCTATATGTCGATTTTCACCCGCCGCGTCGCGCTGGATGCGATCTTCGACAATCTGCCGGTGCCGGTGGTTCTGCTCAACTGCTACACCAGCGATGAGCGCTTTCCCTCCGTCGTGCCGGATGAGGTCAATGGAGGAAGGATGGCGACGGCGCTGCTCGTCGAACTCGGCCATAAACGCATCGCCACCATTGTCGGCGAGGCCTTCATGGAGGCGGCGCAGGATCGGCTCGCCGGTTACCGGAAAGCCTTGGCCAAAGCGGGCTTGCCCTATGACGACAGTCTCGTCGCGGATGGTGACTGGACGCCGACATCAGGATACGAGGCGACCCAGAAGCTGCTGTCGCTGGCGGACCGGCCAACGGCGATCTTCTGCCAGAACGACCGGATGGCGACGGGCTGCTTCAATGCGATCCGTGATGCCGGGCTTACCATTCCGGGTGATATTTCCGTCGTCGGCTATGACGACGATGAACTCGCTCGCCATATGAAGCCGCAACTGACGACACTTGACCTTCCCCACCGCGCCATGGGCGCCTGGGCGATCCGTCAGTTCGGAAAACACGCAGCAGGCGTGAAGCCGATCCACAAGATCGCCTGCTCGCTCGTCACCAGAAATTCCTGCGAAGCGATCGCCGCCAGCCGGAGCGCATAGCGCTGTTCAATCGAGCTTTCTGGTCGTGTCACGAACCACCAGCGGCCCGTCCACCTTGACCGTCATGGGGCGCAGTTTCTTGTTGTGGATCACCATGTCGATCAGCGTTTCGGCGGCTTTCTGGCCCATCTCGTAGTTTGGCAGCACCAGGGTCGAAAGGGGAGGGTGGGTGTAGCGCGCCAGTTCCTGGTCGTCATAACCCATGACCGACAGGTCTTCCGGCACCTGCAGGCCTTTTTCGGCCGCCGCCTCCATCACGCCGATCGCCATCAGATCGTTGCCGCAGAAGATCGCCGTCGGCGGGTTTGGCATGGAAAGAAGATCGAGCCCCGCCTCGTAGCCGCGCAGCGGCAGCCAGTCCCCGTCGCGCACAAGGCTTTCGTCAAAGGCGATATCCGCTGTCGCCAGCGCCTGCTTGTATCCCTTCAGTCGATCGATCGCCGCATCCATCCAGGGCTCGCCGTTGATGAAGCCGATGCGCTTGTGGCCGAGCGATGTCAGGTGGGCGGTTGCCGCAAAGCCGCCGGCCACTTCGCCCGGAACGATCGCCATATGCTGGCGCGGTTCCGCATAGCAATTCAGAAGCACGCTCGGGATGTGACGCAACTGTTCGGGCACCTGCACGCGGCGGGTGAAGATCGTCGCATAGATCACGCCGATGATCGTCGGGTCGCGCAACACCGCGCGCAGCACGGCTTCCTCGAGATCGGGATTGGAGCGTGTCGCATGGGCGGAGACGAGGAAACCCTGCTCGAAGGCGTAGTCACGCGCGCCGTCGAGACTCACTACCGGATGGGGGCTGGTGGAGATTTCATCGACGATGAAGGCGATTGTGTCCTTCTCCACCGCGACCTGCGTGGGGGGCTCGTGGCGCACGCTTGGTAATTTATAACCAATTTTATGAGCAGCCTCCAAAACCTTGGCCTGGGTTTCCGGAGAGATCCGCGATCCCGACATTTCATTGAGAACCAGCGAGACGCTGGATTGCGAAACACCGGCAATCCGGGCAACGTCCGTCATGGTCGGCCGGCTGTTGCCGCTGCCCCGTCCTCTTTGGCCTCCACGAACGCCCGACTTGCTCATGCGTCAGTTCTCCCCCCGAATTGCTGCGCTGCAACTCATATTTTTGCAAATGCTCATAAAATGACACTTGACTGCTAATATTATTAGCGACAACATTGCTCCATGTGAAGCACTTATCGCTCACTGCCGGTCGAGGAAACCGGAAAATTCGGGAGGAGAAAACTGAGATGCCCGCATTCTCACGCCGTACATTCATGCTTGCCGCAACCGCGCTCGGCGCAATGACTTTCGCAGGCGCTGCCCTTGCGGAAGTGCCGGCCCTTGCCAAGAAAGATACCTACAAGGTCGGCTTCGCGCAGACCGAATCCAACAACCCCTGGCGCATCGCCCAGACCAACAGCATGAAGTCCGAGGCTGAAAAGCGCGGCATCCAGCTGGTCTACACCGATGCCGCCGGCTCTGCCGCCAAGCAGGTCGCAGACGTCAACTCGATGATCGCCCAGGGCGTCGATGTCATCTTCCTCGCACCGCGCGAAGAAAAGCCGCTGATCCCCGCCGTCATGGCCGCCAAGAAGGCCGGCATCCCGGTCATCCTGCTCGACCGCAGCGTCGATCCGTCGCTCGCCAAGGCTGGCGAAGACTACCTGACCTTCATCGGTTCCGACTTCATCCAGGAAGGCCAGCGCGTTGCCGAATGGCTGGCGAAGAACGCCAACGGCAAGTCCAAGATCATCGAACTCGAAGGCACGACCGGCTCTTCGCCGGCAAACGACCGCAAGAAGGGCTTTGACGAAGCGATCACCGCAGCCGGCGGCTTCGAGATCGTTGCGTCCCAGACCGGCGACTTCGCCCGCGACAAGGGCCGTCAGGTCGCGGAAGCCTTGCTTCAGGCGCATCCGGATGCGGACATCATCTATGCTCACAATGACGAAATGGCGATCGGCGCCATCTCGGCCATCGAAGCGGCCGGCAAGGTGCCGGGCAAGGACATCCTCGTGCTGTCGATTGACGGCGGCAAGGAAGCGGTTCAGGCTGTCGTCGACGGCAAGATCGCGGCTGTGGTGGAATGCAACCCGCGCTTCGGACCCAAGGCCTTCGACACCATGGCGGCTTATGCCAATGGCGAGAAGATCGAAGGCAAGCTCGTCAATGACGACAAGTTCTACGACAGCACCAATGCTGCGGCCGAACTTGCCAACGCATACTGATCTCCCAAGCTGACTGAGAACCGGCCGGGATGATCGAAGTCCCGGCCGGCGTTTTTCATTGTGTTTTTATACCTATGAGGCGGATCGGCATGTTGCTGTCCATGCAGGGCATTTCAAAATCCTTTGCCGGCATCGCCGCGCTGCAATCGGCGTCGCTGGAGATCGGCGAAGGCGAGATCATGGCGCTGGTCGGCCAGAATGGCGCGGGAAAATCCACCCTGATCAAGATCCTGACCGGCGCCTATCAGCGCGACGAGGGTACGATCCGTTTTCAGGGCAAGGATGTAAGCTTCTCCAGCCCGGCCGAAAGCCAGTCCGCCGGCATCGCCACGATCTATCAGGAAATCAATCTTGCGCCGCAGCGCTCGGTCGCGGAGAACATCTATCTTTCCCGCGAGCCGCGCCGTTTCGGCCTCCTGGATCGCAAGGCGATGCGCGAAGGCGCGGCAAAGGTTCTCAAGGTTTTCAATCTCGATATCGATGTCGACCTGCCGGTGGCGCGCTTCAATGCCGCGACCCGCCAGATGGTGTCGATCGCCCGCGCCGTCACCCAGAATGCCCGCCTGCTGATCATGGACGAACCCACGTCGTCGCTGGATGAGCGCGAGGTGGAGGTTCTGTTTCGCACCATCCGCACCCTGAAGGAAAACGGCGTCGCCGTCGTCTTCATCGGCCATCGGCTGGATGAGCTCTATGCGATCTGCGACCGGGTAACGATCATGCGCGATGGCCACACCGTCGCCGTCAGCGCCATGAAGGACATGCCGAAGATGGAGCTGGTGCGCAACATGCTCGGCCGCGAGCTCGCCGCCTTCCAGGCCCTGGCGAAAGACGCCGGCTCCAACGACGCCCGCCCCGTGCGGCTGGAACTGAAGAATGCCGGCTCGGGCCTTCGTGTCCGTGATGTCGATCTGTCGATCCGCAAGGGTGAGATTTCCGGTCTTGCAGGGTTGCTCGGCTCCGGCCGGACCGAAACCGCCCGCATCATCTTCGGTGTCGACAAGCTCGAGCGCGGCAGCCTCTTCTTCGATGGCAGCGATCGTTCCTATGCGGAACCGGCCGCCGCCATCGCCGATGGCATCGGTCTCGTGTCAGAGGACCGCAAGGTGGATGGCATCATCCCGGACATGAGTATCCGCGAGAACATGACGCTCGCTTTGCTGCCGAAGCTGAAGAAGGCCGGCATCGTCGATCGCGCCCGGCAGGAAGAGATCGTCTCGCGCTTCATCCGCTCGCTCGGCGTCAAATGCGCTTCGCCGGATCAGCCGATCAAGGAGCTCTCCGGCGGCAACCAGCAGAAGGTGCTGCTCGCCCGCTGGCTCTGCACCGATCCGAACGTGCTGATCGTCGATGAGCCGACCCGCGGCATCGATATCGGTGCGAAATCCGAAATCCTGAAGCTGCTGCGAAGCCTTGCCGATGACGGCCTGAGCGTGCTGATGATCTCCTCCGAACTGGAAGAGCTGCTCGCCGCCGCCGACCGCGTGACCGTGCTCAGCGATGGCATGTCCGTCGCGGTGCTGCCGCGAGCCGAGCTTTCCGAACAAAGTCTTCTTTCCGCCATGGCCCATCAGGTCGATGGCGTTTCCGGTGAACTGGCATGACGATGACCGATACCTCCCTCAAACCCGCAGCGCCCGCCGTCTCGCCGCTTCAGCTTGTCAGCCGTTACGGTGTTTTCGTCGCCTTCGTGCTGCTGCTGGTCTTCAACATCGCGGTCACACCGAACTTCCTGTCATGGCAGACGCTCAATGTGAATCTGACGCAGGTCGCCACCATCGTCATCGTCGCGACCGGCATGACGCTGGTGATCGCCACCGGCGGCATCGATCT
>JAVBSF010000058.1:0-19307 GCA_031556925.1 Pararhizobium sp. | reverse complement strand
GAGCGGGGAGCGAACGGTGACTGGCGGGTGAACCAGTGGCTAAAGAAGGCGGTTCTGCTCTCGTTCCGTCTCAACGACATGAGCGTCATCGCCGGTGGTCCTGGCAAAGCAGCATGGTGGGACAAGGTTGCTTCGAAGTTCGACGGCTGGAACGACGCGCGTTTCCGTGAAGCCGGCTTTCGGGCGGTGCCGAACTGCGTGGTACGGCGCTCGGCCTATATCGCGCCCGGGGTGGTGCTGATGCCGAGCTTCGTCAATCTCGGCGCCTATGTCGATTCCGGCACCATGGTCGACACCTGGGCCTCGGTTGGCTCCTGCGCCCAGATCGGCAAGAATGTGCATCTGTCCGGCGGCGTCGGCATTGGCGGCGTGCTGGAGCCGATGCAGGCCGGCCCGACGATCATCGAGGACAACTGCTTCATCGGCGCCCGCTCGGAAGTCGTCGAAGGCTGCATCATCAGGGAAGGCTCGGTGCTCGGCATGGGCGTGTTCATCGGCAAGTCGACCAAGATCGTCGATCGCGCCACCGGCGAGATCACCTATGGCGAGGTGCCGCCTTACTCCGTCGTCGTCGCGGGCTCGCTGCCCTCCGGCAACACCATGGCCAACGGCCAACCCGCCCCGAACCTCTACTGCGCCGTCATCGTCAAGCGCGTCGACGAGAAGACCCGCTCCAAGACCGGCATCAACGAACTGCTTCGGGATTGATGTGATGGCAGCCGCCGCATCGGAAAAGTCCATGCAGTGGCTGTTCTTCAGCCCCTCCGGCCGCATCAGCCGCCAGCCCTATTTTCTGGGCTGGCTGTTCTGGCTGGTGATCATGGGCTTTGCGCTGGCGCGCGTTCTCGCCAATGAGAACGAACAGGGCGCGCTGATGCTCTGGACCATCCTTACGCTGATATCCGGCGTTGCCGCGACGGCCTCGACCTTCCTGCTGACGATCAAGCGGCTGCACGATATCGGCCAGCCCGGCCTGTTCGCGCTGTTCCTGTTTTTGCCGGTGATCAGCCCGCTGATGTTTCTCGCGCTCTGTTTCTGGCCCGGCAATCCCGCTCCAAACGCCTATGGCGCAAAAGCGAACGAACCATCGACCCTCGGCTGATGCCCCTCGCGCCCGACGCGGCGGGACCGTGACAGGTTGCCGGCGATCGGATAAACAGTCCCGCGAAAACCAAACAGGCGTGCCCATGTCCCCTACCGATCCGATCGCCAATCTCGCCACCCTCATCCGCTGCCCTTCCGTCACGCCTGCCGAAGGCGGCGCGCTTGCGGCACTGGACGCCATGCTCTCCCCCCTCGGCTTCAAGGTCGATCGGGTTACCGCGACGGATAAGGCAACGCCGGATATCGAGAACCTCTACGCCCGTCTCGGCGCCGATGGTCCGCATCTGATGTTTGCCGGCCATACCGATGTCGTGCCCGTGGGCAACGAAGCCGACTGGTCGCATCCCCCCTTTGCCGCCGACATCGCCGATGGCGAGATGTACGGTCGCGGTGCCGTCGACATGAAAGGCGGCATCGCCTGCTTCGTCGCCGCGGTTGCACGCCACATTGAAAAGAAGGGCAAGCCCAAGGGCTCCATCTCCTTCCTCATCACCGGCGACGAGGAAGGTCCGGCGATCAACGGCACCACCAAGCTGTTGCAATGGGCCGCGGAAAAAGGCGAGCGCTGGGATGCCTGCCTTGTCGGCGAGCCGACCAATCCCGACCAGCTCGGCGACATGATCAAGATCGGCCGCCGCGGCTCGCTTTCGGGCAAGATCACGGTCCATGGCGTTCAGGGCCATGCCGCCTATCCCCATCTCGCCGACAATCCGGTGCGCGGCGTCATTGCCTTGACCAGCGCCCTGATGGACCCGCCCTTTGATGCGGGCACCGATAATTTCCAGCCGTCCAATCTCGAAGTGACGACCGTCGATGTCGGCAACAGCGCGGTCAATGTGGTTCCGGCGCGGGCGACGGCCAGCTTCAACATCCGCTTCAACGACACATGGACTGCCGAAAGCCTGCAGGCGGAGATCGTCGCGCGGCTGGATCGCGCGGCAAGAGAAACCGCGCTGCGCCCCGGCCGCGAGCCGGTGAAATACGAGATCGTCTGGGCCGAGCGCCCCAGCCACGTCTTCCTCACCCACAATGACGCGCTGATCTCTTCGCTTTCGGATGCCATCGAGGCCGCCATCGGACGTCGCCCGAAACTCTCCACCACCGGCGGCACCTCCGATGCCCGCTTCATCAAGGATTATTGCCCGGTGGTCGAATTCGGCCTCGTCGGCCAGACCATGCACATGGTCGATGAACGGGTCGCCGTCGCCGATCTGGAGACGCTGACGCAGATCTACGAAACCTTCATCGATCGCTGGTTCGGCAATGCCGCAGCTTGAAGAGGTCGGGATATACCTGAAGGGCGTGTGGCTGCTGCTCTGCGGCGACCAGCGAGGCTATGATGCCCTCGACCTGTCGACGAATGGCGTGCTGCGTTCCTTCGCCGCCTTCCTCTGGTGCTTGCCGGCAATGGCGGTGAGCTGGGGGGCATGGAGGCTTTATTATCTCGCCAACATGCCCGAAGGCACCTCGGCGGGATTGCCCTTCATCCTGAAGCTTCTTGTCATCGATGTCGCGGCGTGGTTTCTGCCGCTGCTGCTGATCGCGTTTCTGGCGAAGCCGCTGGCCTATACGGAAATCCTTGCCGACATCATCGTCGCCACCAACTGGCTTTCGCTGCTGGTGTTCTACGCCATGGCTGTTCCGGCGGCGATCCGGCTCGTCATCCCCGGCAGCGACGGGCTGACGGCCATGCTGTCGCTGATCGCGCTGATGCTGTCCTTCACGGCGATCTTCAGGCTCATGAAGATCATTGCCGGCAACCATACCCTGCTGGCCTCGGCCCTGACGGCGCTGTTCATCCTGCCGTCCCTGATCGTGGGGGAATTGCTGCAGCGGGCGATGGGATTGTTTCCGGGCTGAGCCGGTCTCAGTAATCGACCTGCATGAAATAGAGCCCGTCCGGTGGCGCGACCGGGCCGCAGGCCTTGCGGTCCCTCGCCTCCAGCGCGGTCTTCACATCGTCAGGCGTCCACTTGCCTTCGCCCGCAAGCTTCAGCGTTCCGGCAAAGGAGCGGATCTGGTTGTGCAGAAAGCTTTGCGCCGTCGCCCGGATCTCGATCAGCTCGCCATCACGCGTTACATCCAGCCGGTCGATGGTTCTGACCGGGCTGTTGGCCTGGCAATGGGCCGAGCGGAAGGTGGTGAAATCGTGCTTTCCCACCAGCATCTGCGCCGCCTGATGCATGACCTCGTGATCCAGCGGCTTCACCACCCACCAGGCGCGTCGGGCCTCCAGCGCCAGCGGCGAGCGCCGGCAGATGATCCGGTAGAGATAATGACGGCGCAGCGCCGAAAAACGCGCATCGAATTCGTGGGGCACTTCCGCCGCATCGAGGATAGCGACCTGCTCGCCATTCTGGCCGAGATGGGCGTTCAGCGCATTGCGCAGCGTCTCGCTCTTCCACTGGCGCGTCAGGTCGACATTGGCAACCTGACCGCAGGCATGGACACCGGAATCCGTCCGCCCGGCACCGCGTATGGAAACCGTTTCGCCGGTGAGGCTCAGGATCGCCTTCTCGATGGCGCCCTGAATGGAAGGACCATTGTCCTGCCTTTGCCAGCCGACATAGGAGGAGCCGTCATACTCGATAATCAGGCGGAACCGCGGCATCAGTCCAGCCTTGTGCCGGCAGCAATCGGCGTGCCGCGCCGGAATTCTTCAGCGACCAGCACCTTGCCACCGGCTTTCTGCAGCCGCGTCAGCCGCACCGAGCCCTCACCGCAGGCAATCGTCAGATCGTCGAACAGGACAGTGCCTGGCACGCCCCCGGCCGTTTCGACCACGCTGGCAAGAACCTTGATCCGCTCAGGCTTGCCGCCAATCTCCGCCTCGAACCATGCGCCGGGAAAGGGCGAAATGCCGCGAATATGGTTGTGGACCTCCGCCGCGGGCTTCTTGAAATCGATCCGCGTCTCCGCCTTCGAAATCTTGGCGGCGTAAAGCACGCCCTTATCCGATTGCGGCGTCAGCGGCAGGTCGCCCGTGTCCAGCTTTTCCATCGCTTCGCGCATCAGCGGCGCACCGACCAGCATCAGCTTGTCGTGCAGCTCTCCGGCCGTCATGTCCGGCCCGATCGCCACGGTTCTGGTGAGCGCGACAGGCCCGGTATCGAGCCCGGCATCCATCTTCATCACCATCATGCCGGTCTCGTGATCGCCGGCCATGATCGCCCGCTGGATCGGGGCCGCACCCCGCCAGCGCGGCAGCAACGAGGCGTGGCCGTTGTAGCAGCCGAGCCGCGTGCCGGTGAGGATCGCTTCGGGCAGAAGCAGGCCATAGGCGACGACAACAGCGACATCCGCATCCAGCGCCCGGAAGTCGGCGCGATCTTCTTCGGCCTTGAAATTCAGCGGTGTGCGCACGGGAATGCCGAGCAGCTCCGCCGCCTGATGCACTGGCGACTTCTGCAGATCGAGCCCCCGGCGTCCTCCCGGCCGCGGCGGCTGGGTGTAGACGGCGACGATCCTGTGACCGGCCTCAGCCAGCGCCGACAGCGTCGGCACGGAAAATTCCGGTGTTCCCATAAAGACGATGCGAAGCGACACGGCATGTTTCCTTCATAGGAGGCAACCCCGAAGGGGCGCACGCCACGATGCGCGGCGCATGATTACGGCATCGACGCGAAAAACGCCCGGCCCGTCAGATTGCCTTTGCGCCGCGCACCTTGGCGGCCTTGGTAAACTTGCGGATCACCATCTCGCGCTTCAGCTTGGAGATATGATCGATGAACAGTGTGCCGTTCAGGTGATCGATCTCATGCTGCAGGCAGGTGGCGAGCAGGCCATCGGCATCCACGCTCCGGCTCTTGCCGTCCCGGTCGAGATAATTGACCGTAAGGGCCGCCGGACGCTCGACCTCGGCATAATAATCCGGGATCGACAGGCAACCTTCCTCATAGACGGAACGCTCGTCGGAGGTGCGCACGATCTCAGGGTTGATGAAGACCAGCGGCTGCTTCTCTTCACCCTCCTTGGAAACGTCGATCACCAGCATGCGGCGCGGCACGCCGATCTGGATGGCGGCCAATCCGATGCCGGGGGCATCGTACATGGTTTCCAGCATGTCGTCGGCCAGACGGCGGATATCGTCGTTGACGGTCTCGATGGGTTTGGAAACCTCACGAAGAACCGGATCGGGTAGGATAATGAGCGGCTTGATGGTCATGGGCTCCCATAGCCGATCTTCGGCGAGGATGGAATTCTCCCGGCAAAGAATTTTGAGCGGGAAATAACTCGCCCTGCAACAGCGCAAGCAATGTTCTCGTTTTGATCTGGAAAACCCATAAAAATCTGTTAGCCTCGCGCCATGAATTCACTCGCCCCCGATCCAATCCTCTTTCATCTCGGCGCATTCCCCGTCGGTTCGACGCAGTTTCTGGCGGCGGTCGCCGCCGTGTTGGCGCTGGCTGTCCTGCTTTTCCTTCTCAACGCCCGTCGCCAAAGACACCGTTCCGAAGAAGCGGACGAGCGCATGAGGATGCTCATCTCCGCCCAGACGGAAATGCAGGGCCGGATTGCCGCCATGGCCGAGGTTTTTGGCGCACGGCAATCGGAGCTCAACCAGTCCATCAACCAGCGCATCGATGGCATGACCCAACGGATCGGCGCCTCGATATCGGAGCAGACCCGGGCGACGCACGAAAACCTGCGCCACCTGCAGGAGCGCCTTGCCGTGATCGACACGGCCCAGACCAATATCCAGTCGCTCGCCAAGGACATGGCCGGGCTGCAGCATATCCTCTCCAACAAGCAGACACGCGGCGCCTTCGGCCAGTCGCGCATGGAAACCATCGTCGCCGACGGCCTGCCGGTCGGCGCCTATGTCTTCCAGACCACACTCTCCAACGGTTCGCGGCCGGACTGCACCATCCGCATGCCCAACGACCAGCCGGTGCTGGTTATCGATGCCAAGTTTCCGCTGGAAAGCTGGAACGCCATCCGCAGCGCCGGCAGCGACAGCGAGGCCGCGCGGCAGGCGGGGCAGCAATTTCGCCGCGACATGGAGATCCATATCCGCGATATCGCCGGCAAATATCTGATATCAGGCGAAACACAGGACACCGCCTTCCTCTTCGTTCCCTCCGAATCGATCTTTGCCGATATCCACGAGCATTTCGAAACGATCGTGCAGAAGGCTCATCGCGCGCGCATCGTCATCGTCTCGCCGTCGTTGCTGCTGTTGTCGATACAGGTCATCCAGTCGATCCTGCGCGATGCGCGGATGCGCGAGCAGGCCCATCTCATCCAGGGCGAAGTTATCCGCCTGATGGAAGATCTGGGTCGCCTCGACGAGCGCGTCAGGAAGCTCCACGGCCATTTCACCGCCACCCAGAAGGATGTCGACGATATCCTCATCTCCTCCGACAAGCTGAGGCGACGCGGCGCGCGCATCGAGGCGCTGGATCTCGAAAACGGCCCCCAGCCCGCGCCCATGACCGACGCTCGCAGCGGCGAAAACCGATTTGGCCAGCTGAAGCTCAGGGTGGTTGACGAGGACTGATGCTCTCGGGCAGTGTCCGGCCAAAACCGCATGCGGCCGCGCGTCGCATCAACCTGCCGGGGAGGCTTTTCATGATCACTGTGTTCGGCTCCATCAACATGGACCTGATTGCCACCACCCCCCGCCTGCCGAAGCCCGGCGAAACGCTTGCCGGCACCGGCTTTACCACTGCCGCCGGCGGCAAGGGCGCCAATCAGGCGCTGGCCGCCACCCGCGCCGGCGCGACAGTGCGCATGGCGGGCGCGGTCGGCTCCGATTCCTTCGCCACCGATGCGCTCGTGCTCATGAAAGAGGCCGGCACCGATCTTTCCGCCGTGAAGGTCGTCGACGACGCGACCGGCACTGCCCACATCCTCGTTGGCGGCGACGGCGAGAACGTCATCATCGTCGTTGCCAGCGCCAATGGCAGGGTCAGCGACGCGGACGGGCGCGCCGCCGTGGCTGCCATGAACAAGGGCGACACACTGGTGCTGCAGCTCGAAGTTCCCGCGTCAGCCATCGAAACCGCCCTTTCGGCGGCGCGGCAGGCCGGCATTCGCTCCATCATCAACATTGCCCCCCTCACCGCCGATGCTGCCCGCCTCGGCAGGCTGGCCGATATCGTCGTGGCCAACGAGACGGAGTTCGAGTTGCTTGCCGGCAAAAACGGCCTTTCCGCCGGCGAACGCGAAGCCGAAATGCGCCGCCTGCATGAAGAAACCGGCCAGACGATCATCGTCACGCTGGGCGCCGAAGGCGTCATCGCGTTCAAGGATGGAGCTTTACACAGGGCAAAGGGCCTGAAGATCGAGCCGGTCGATACGGTGGGCGCGGGCGACACGTTCTGCGGCTATCTCGCCGCCGGCCTCGACGCGGGCCTCGCCTTCGACACGGCCTTGCGCCGCGCCGCCGTGGCCGGCTCCCTCGCCTGCCTGAAGTCCGGCGCGCAACCGGCCATTCCGCTCGCCGCGGACGTGGATGCCCGCGTCTGACCGTTTCGGGAGAAATTGCGGACCTGAGAAAAGCGCAGGCGTGAGTCGATCCTGCCTCCGCATTTTTGACAGCGGGTGTCGCAATCGCGATAAGGCGAAAAAGCCTTTCAAACCAGCCTTTTCTCTCTTCACGTTGTTCTAATTTTAATAAGTTTCCAGCTATTCAGATGCTGTGCAGAAAGCCTCGCCCGCCGGCCTGAGCTTGATCTTGCGGTGCCCATCGGCATCTGGCGCTCCATGATGGAGCATTTTCCAACATGTGTGCGTCCCGTTTGCGGCCTCCCGACCGCTAGTTTGCTATCCCGAGGGGATCCTTATGCTCAAGTTTCAAGCCAAGTCCTTGGCGACAAAGCTCATCGCGGTAACGGGTGGAACGATTGCCCTCGTCCTGCTCGCTTCCAATTATGTTCTCATTTCCCAGACCCAGGACCGGGTGCAGACCCTGGTTCGCGATCAGGCGCAGGCCGAAGCCAAGGCGATCGCCTCCGGCATCGCCAGCGACATCGGCGAGCTGGCCGGCGCGGCGCGCTCAATGGCTGGCTCCGTCGGTCTCGGCCATGAAGGCAACTTTCTCGACCGGAAGGCCATCATCAGCATTCTGAAGAGCAACGTCGAAAACAACACCTTCGCCTTCGGCAGCTGGTTCTCCGAAGCGCCGAATGCCGCCTTCGACGGCAAGGCGGCCGATTATGTCGAAAACAAGGAACTTGGCGGCAGCAAGACCGGCGCCTTCAACCCCTATTGGACCAAGAGCAAGACAGGTATTTCCTTCTCGGTGTTCGAATCCGACTATGAAGGCCAGTGGTATTCTCTGGCGGCCAAGAGCGGCAAGGGCGCGATGTCGGACCCCTATGCGGAAAGCACGACCGGCGAAAGCGTTTCCATGGCCTCCGTCGCCTATCCTGTCATGTCGGACGGCAAGATGATCGGCGTCAGCGGCGTCGATGTATCGCTGAACTCGCTTGCCGACAAGCTGAGCAAGCTGCACCCCTTCGGCACCGGCCGCGTCACGCTTCTTGCCCAGAACGGCAACTGGCTGGTCGCCCCGATCCCGGACCTGCTGATGAAGCCCTATGAGGATGGCGGCGTCGACGTCATCAAGGAAGCGCTCGCCTCCTCCAAGGCCGGCCTCGTCGAGAACCTGCAGTTCAGCGAAGCCGAGCCCTTCGACCGTATCGTCTATCCTTTCGCACTGCCCGATATCAACACGACATGGGTGGTTCTGGTCGACGTGCCGCGCAGCGTGATCTCCGCCCCCGTCAAGGATCAAACCTACATGATGGTCATCGGCGGCCTCGCGGTGCTCGCAGCCGTCATGCTGGGCCTCTTCTTTGCCGTTCGCCGCTTCGTCCAGAAGCCGCTGACCGGCCTCGTGAGCGACGTGGAAGCCCTCGGCCGCGGCGTCTACACCAACCCGATCTCCGGTCAGGATCGCACCGATGAAACCGGCGCCGTCGCCAAGGCGCTCGAAGGCTTCCGTCACCAGCTCGCCGATACCAAGCGCCTGGAAGCCGAAGCCCAGAACGAGCGTCGTCAGTCGGAAGAACAGCGCAACCAGACCGAAGCCGAGCGCGCCCAATCGACCGCCCTGCAGCGCGATATCGTCGCCCGCCTCGGCAAGAGCCTGTCGCATCTGTCGTCCGGCGATCTGGCCTATCGCATCGCCGACGACTTCCCCGGCGAATATGCCCAGCTGAAGATCGACTTCAACGCCGCCATGCAGAGCCTTGAAGAGACCATCCAGACGGTCAACGCCTCGGTTCACAACATCGGCAACGGCACCGGCGAAATCTCGTCCGCCGCCAACGACCTGTCGCACCGCACGGAACAGCAGGCCGCAAGCCTGGAAGAAACCGCAGCCGCCCTCGACCAGCTGACCTCGCAGGTCAACGCCAGCGCCGACAACGCCAAGGTCGCCGCCAAGTCGGTGGAATCGGCGAGTGGCGATGCCGAAAAGTCCGGCGAAGTCGTCCAGAAGGCCATCGCCGCCATGAAGGGCATCGAGCAGTCTTCCGGCGAAGTCAGCCGCATCATCGGCGTCATCGACGAGATCGCCTTCCAGACCAACCTGCTGGCGCTGAACGCCGGTGTCGAGGCCGCCCGCGCCGGCGAAGCCGGCAAGGGTTTCGCCGTCGTCGCCCAGGAAGTGCGCGAACTGGCCCAGCGTTCGGCAAATGCGGCCAAGGAAATCAAGGCGCTGATCAACACATCCGCCGAACAGGTTCGCGAAGGTGTGGATCTCGTCGGCCAGACCGGCAGCGCCCTGCAGAAGATCGCCGATCAGGTTGTCCAGATCAACGGCCTCATCCGCCAGATCTCCGGCTCCGCTTCCGAACAGGCCGTCGGCCTCAAGGAGATCAACACCGCCGTCAACCAGATGGATCAGGTGACCCAGCAGAACGCCGCCATGGTCGAGGAAACCACGGCCGCCAGCATGGCGCTCAACGAGGAAGCCCGCACGCTGAGCTCGCTCGTCTCGCGCTTCCAGGTCGGACGTCAGGGTGGCCAATCTTCCGCCGACATGCTGCGCGGCACCGCCGAGCGCATGCGCGCGCCGGCCGCGCCGGCAAAGGCTTCTCCGGCTGCCTACACGCCTGCAAAGCCTGCTCCGGCCCGCTACGCCGCGCCGCCGAAGGCCATGCCCCAGACCTCCGGCGCAAACGCGCTGGCGGAAGACAACGGGGAAGAGTTCTGATCGTCCCGATCGAAGCCTGAAACGGAAACGGCGCTCTCGGGCGCCGTTTTTCATTTGTGGGGCGCGCGGCGGCTCAGAGCCGGGCGAGACGTTCTGTCAGAAGGTCGAAGAAGCCCTGATCGTCGATCTCGCGCATCACCCTGGCATTGTGCTTGCGGCCGGTAACCTGCCACCAGTCCACCACGGTCATGCCGACCGTCAGTTCGGACGCCGTTTCAATTTCGACATTGCAATCGCGGCCCTTGAACAGCTCCGGCCGCAGGAGATAGGCGATGACCGTCGGGTCATGCAGCGGCCCGCCGTCGGAACCGTATTTCTCGACATCGAAGCGTTCGAAGAAATCCAGCATCTCGGCCATGGCGACGGCCGCACGCGAGCCGATCGCCCGGATCTTCTCGACCCGGTGCTTGTAGGTCAGCACCCGGTGCGTCACATCGAGCGGCATCATCACGATTGGAATGCCCGAGGCGAAAACGATCTTGGCCGCGTCCGGATCGACATAGATGTTGAACTCGGCGGCCGGTGTGATGTTGCCGCCCTCGAAGAAACCGCCGCCCATCATCACCAGTTCGCGCACGCGCGGCGCGATATCAGGTGCTTTCTGCAGGGCAAGCGCGATATTTGTAAGGGCGCCGAGCGTGCAGAGCGTGACCGTTCCGGCGTCATGGGACAGGATCGTCTCGATGATGAAATCAACGGCATGCTGCGCTTCGACCTTCATCGTCGGTTCGTCGACGACAGGCCCGTCCAGCCCCGTCTTGCCATGCACATGCTCTGCGGTCACCAGCTGGCGCAGAAGCGGCTTGTCGGCTCCCTCAAAAACCTTGACATCAGGCCGGCCCGAAAGCTCGCAGACGACGCGGGCATTGCGCGAGGTCAACGCCAGCGGCACGTTGCCGGCAACCGTGGTGATCCCGAGAACATCGAGTTCTTCCGGGCTGCCGAGCGCCAGCATGATGGCGGCGGCGTCGTCCTGGCCGGGATCGGTGTCGATGATGATTTTCCTGGCGGCGGCCATGTCCTGCACTCCATGAGATTTTCGGTGCGGACTATGATTTGCACGCCTGCCCTGCGCAAGCGCCTTGTACTGATTGCGCACAACTACCATATTCCGGCCAGCGGATGCCGCTCTCGCGGGTCTGCCAGATCACCCGACGTCGCTTGATTGCAAGGACAAGGACATGAACCGTCTGCCACCGTTCACGAGCCCGCTGATGCTCGGTTTCGATGCCATGGAGAACACGCTCAAGCGTATCGCCAAGGGTAACGACGGCTATCCGCCCTATAATATCGAGCGCGTTCGCCGCGATGAAACCAGCGGCGAGCCCGAGCGTCTGCGCATCACGCTGGCGGTCGCCGGCTTTTCCGAAGACGATCTCGACGTGACCGCGGAGGACAGCCAGCTGGTGATCCGCGGCCGCCAGATCGATACCGTCGAGCGCGACTATCTGCATCGCGGTATCGCCGCCCGGCAGTTCCAGCGGACCTTCATGCTGGCTGACGGAATGCGCGTCCTGAAGGCGGAATTGCGCAACGGATTGCTGTCTATCGACCTCGTGCGTCCCGAACCCTCCCGCATGGTAAAGAAAATTAACATTTTCGTCCCAGACTAGGATTGCGGACGGGTCTCCCGACCGCTTGAACGGCCATCAACAGGCACCAGACCCCTGGTTTTGCTGGGTTGGCCGGAAATTCAAGTCTTACGAATCGGTGCGTCTTCGATGTCCGACCGTAAAGCCACGGAGCAAGACCATGGGACTGAAACACGTCGGCACGCCCCTCTCGAAGAACGATCTCGCCCATCTCGGCGCCGGAGAAGTCGGCTATATCCGCAAAATGCGCTCGGATGAAGTCTCCCGCTGCTTTCCGGAAGCACCGGACATGGATCCGGGCCTCGATCTCTGGGCGCTGTTCGGCGCTGACGGTACGCCGATCCTCCTGACCGACAACCGCTCCAGCACGTTTTTCAAGGCAGCCGAAGACGACCTGAAAACCGTCAGCCTGCACTGAGCAGATCGCATGAGACCGGCAGGACGCCTTACGCCATGCCGCGATGAACAGGGCGCGCGTCAGACGCGCCGGAATGTCAGATAGGCCGAGCTTCGGCCTTCGCGCCGGGCCTTCGCCTCGTAGCGCGTGCTCGGCCAGCCGGCATAGGGCGTCAGCCAGTCGGATGCATTTTCCGCCGTCCAGTCGAAGGCCTGATGGTCGCGGCATTTCTGCAGCGTCCAGTTCACATAAGTATCGATATCCGATGCGAAGCAGAACAGGCCGCCCGGCTTCAGCGCGCGGGCGAAGCGATCCAGATTGACCTTCGAAACAAAACGGCGCTTCCAGTGTTTCCGCTTCGGCCATGGGTCGGGATAAAGAAGGTCGATATGATCGACCGAGGCTTCCGGCATCCAGTCCAGCACCTGCGTCGCATCGTCGTCATAGAGCCGGATATTCTCCGCCCCCTTCTCCTCGATATGCCCGATCAGCTTCGCCATGGAATTGACGAAGGGCTCGACGCCGATAAAGCCGGTTTTCGGGCTTTCGACCGCGCGATGGATCAGGTGCTCGCCGCCGCCGAAACCGATTTCCAGCCTCACATGATCGACCGGATGACGAAACAGCGTTTTCAGGTCTGCCGGAGCAGGCTGTGTGAGATCGAGCTTGAGCAACGGCAGCACCATCTCCAGGTAGCCGGCCTGCTGCGCGCGTAGCGGCTTGCCTTTTCGGCGGCCGAAGAAAGCTTCGGTCGAGCGGCTGGGATGCTGTTCGGTCATGTCGTGGTCTTTCAAATGGAAAAAGAGCGGCGGCTTCCCGCAAGAAGCCCCCGCTCTTTATCGTTTTATGCTGTTGTCCGTCCAGAGGCGGGATCAGGCCGCCTTCAGGGCGTTTTCCTTCAGTGCGTCCTTCAGCGGCTTCACGAGGTCCAGCTTCTCCCAGGAGAAGGAACCGTCGCGACCGGCCTTGCGGCCGAAATGGCCGTAAGCGGACGTCTTGGCGTAGATCGGCTTGTTGAGATCGAGATGGCGGCGGATGCCCGACGGCGACAGGTCGATCGTCTTGCGGATCGCGGCTTCGACTTCATCCTCGGTCACCTTGCCGGTACCATGAAGATCGACATAGATCGACAGCGGTTGGGCAACGCCGATCGCATAGGAAAGCTGGATCGTGCAGCGATCGGCAAGGCCGGCAGCCACGACGTTCTTGGCGAGGTAACGCGCGACATAGGCCGCCGAACGGTCGACCTTGGTCGTGTCCTTGCCCGAGAAAGCGCCGCCGCCATGGGGCGCTGCGCCGCCATAGGTATCGACGATGATCTTGCGGCCGGTGAGGCCGGCATCGCCATCGGGACCGCCGATCACGAACTTGCCGGTCGGATTGATGTACCAGGCGCAATCGTCGGCAATCTTGATGTCGTGAAGCGCTTCGCGGATATAGGGCTCGACGACGGCGCGCACCTTGTCCGAATCCCAGCTGTCATCAAGGTGCTGGGTGGACAGCACGATCGAGGCGACCTCCGACGGCTTGCCGTCGACATAGCGCACGGTCACCTGGCTCTTGGCATCAGGGCCGAGCTTGCCGGCATCACCCTCGCCCTTCTTGCGGGCGGCGGCGAGCAGGTGGAGAATACGGTGCGAATAATAGATCGGCGCCGGCATGAGGTCTTCGGTTTCGCGGCAGGCGTAACCGAACATGATGCCCTGGTCGCCGGCGCCTTCGTCGCCCTGCTTGTCGGCGGCGTTATCGACACCCTGGGCGATATCGGCCGACTGCGAGTGCAACAGCACGTCGATCTTGGCGTTCTTCCAGTGGAAGCCGTCCTGTTCATAGCCGATCTCGCGGATCGCCTTGCGCGCCGCGGACTTGAACTTGGCGGGATTGATGACGGAGTTACCGTTCTTATCGGTCTTCATCAGGCTCGACGGCAAGCGTACTTCGCCGGCGATGACCACGCGATTGGTGGTGGCAAGCGTTTCGCAGGCGATGCGGACGCTCCAGGGGTCCACGCCGGTCTTGCCGGCCTCGCGATAGACCAGATCGACGATCTCGTCGGAAATCCGGTCGCAGACCTTGTCGGGATGACCTTCGGCCACGGACTCGCTTGTAAACAGGTAATTGGCACGCATGCGGGAATTCCCCTCAATGAAAGACGTCTGGGTGCGTTTGTACGCCGGAGAGCAGATAGCACACAAGGATATAAATATATCTTTATGTCAAAGTCACGAAAAGAATGTGCTTCTGGCGTCTGCGCGGGGAATTAGCATTCCCGGCTCAAACGGAGACGTATCTTGGGGCACAAAAAAAGCGGCACTTTGCGACCGCTTTTTTTGCATCATTGGCTTGCGTCCGCCTTATTCAGCTTCCGCTTCAGCCGCCAGCGCCTTGACGAGATCGACAAGCTTGCGACGAACCTTGGGGTCACTGATCTTCACGAATGCGCGGTTGAGTTGCAGGCCTTCCGAAGAAGACAGGAAATCAACCACATAGTTCGAGCTTGAAGCTTCCGCCATTCCGGAAACGCCGGATGTGTTTTCACCCGGAGCATCCTCGAAAAAGAAAGAAACCGGAACATTCAGAATGCCTGAGATGTTCTGAAGACGGCTGGCGCCAACGCGGTTGGTTCCCTTTTCATACTTTTGGATCTGCTGGAACGTGATCCCCAAAGCTTCTCCGAGCTTTTCCTGGCTCATGCCCAGCATGGTGCGGCGAAGACGAATCCGGCTACCGACATGAATATCGATCGGATTCGGCTTCTTTTTGTTCTCAATCATAACGGTTTCCTAATATGCGAAATATCAGCATCCACTAATTTGAATGCTGCCAGAGAGCAGGCTGCACGCCACGATGTGCAGTCCGGGCGGAAACCCTCCGTACCATAGGTTTAGGTCCATGGCATTTGCTACTATGCAATTTTAGGGGTTTTTGGTCAATTCACCCTGAAAACAAAACTACTACGCGAAATCAACGCAACCGCGAGAAAGACGGCGGCGAGGATCAGCGCATTTCGCGCCTGCAAACCCGGCTCGAAGGGTATCGCACGCTTTCCCGGCAAGATTGTGTCCACCACACCCTTGACGTTGAAGGATGCGCCAGACACAACCTCTCCAAGTCCATTCACGACAGCGGATATACCGCTGTTGGCGCCGCGGACCAGAGGCAGGCCGGTTTCGACGGCGCGCAGTTGCGCCTACTGGAAGTGCTGGTAGGGGCCGGGCGTATCGCCGAACCAGGCATCGTTGGTGACGTTGAGCAGCGCATTGGCCGGCAGCGCCGCATTGCCGACCTCGCCGGGAAAAATCGCCTCGTAGCAGATCAGCGGATAGAATACCTGCCCGCCCGGCAAGGTCAGCAGCGTGCGCGAGGCAGCCGCGGAAAAGCCGCCGGGCATCGCCGCGGCGATCGATTTCAGGCCCGCCGATTCCAGAATATCCTCAAACGGCAGATATTCGCCGAAGGGCACGAGATGCAGCTTGTCGGCCGCGCCGATGATCTGGCCACGGTCGTCGATCACATAAACGGAGTTGTAATAGCGCGGCGGCAGCCCGGCGCCGGCATTTTCCGCCCTGACGGCGCCGGCGATCAGGATCTGGCCCTCCTGCAGCACATCGGCGATGCTGGCGAGCGCATCGGGATTTTCCGTGAGGAAAAACGGCACCGAGGTTTCCGGCCACACGACGATATCCGGCCGCTTTTCCCCTTCGGCCGGGGCGGCGGCTGTCAGTTCGAGATGTTCGGTGAAGATATCGGCGCGCGCGGCATCGTCGAGCTTCATCGCCTGATCGATCACCGGCTGTACGAGGCGAACGGTGCGTGCCGGCTCCGGCGTCGGCGGGTCAGCCTGCTGCAGACGCCAGTAGCCATAGCCGAAATGGCCGATCACCAGCAAAGCGGCAAGCGGCAGGCCCAGCCCCATGCCCTTGCGGGTGCCGATCAACGCCGGCGCGGAGAAGACGAAAACCGCCAGCATGTTCATGCCGGCAAGCCCCGCCAGCCCCGCCGATTGCATCATGACCGGCACGGGCATCGCCGCATAGCCGATGGCGTTCCAGGGAAACCCGGTGAACAGGATGCCCCTCAGCCACTCGCAAAGCCCGAAAGCGAAAGCGAGCGCGGCGATCCTTCCCACCCCGTCCGACCAGACGAGCCGCGCGATCAGCGCCGCCAGCCCGTAATAGAGGGCGAGAAAAGCCGGCACCCCGACGACCGCGAGCGGCAGCGCCCAGGCGAAATCATCGGCCTCGACAAGCAGCGCATTGCCAAGCCACCACAGTCCTCCGAGAAAATAGCCGAAGCCGAAGCACCAGCCGATCGCAAGCGCCGGAAAGCCGCGCCGCAGCCAGCCATGATCGGGATTGCCCGACGCGCCGTCCAGCAGCCAGACCAGAACGGGAAAGGTGAGAAAGGGAACGAGGAAGATGCCGAAGGGCGGCAGCGCAAGGACCGTGAGCAGACCGCAAAGGAACGCAACGAACGCTCGCCGCCAACCCGACAAAAGCATGATCCTGCCAGAAAGCCATTCCATGAAGTTCCCCTTGTTCCCCGCACCGTCGCCTATGCGCCGGGCATGCGCTCCCGAATCAATGTCCGCGGGCAGTCTTCCAAAAAAGCGAACCTTTGTCGTGGCGTCCCGCAAACGAAAACGCCCGCTCTTTCCGAACGGGCGTCTGGGTATCTCCGGAAAGCGGGGCCGGTCAGCCGGTCTCGCGCAGCGGGTTGGCTTCCGGGGTCGCGACGACCTCGCCGGCTGCCTCTTCCTCGCCCTTGTTCAAAGGACGCTTGCCGCGGCTTGCGGGACGTTTGCGGATGATGCGCACGCGCTTGACGCGCCGAGGGTCGGCGTCCAGCACCTGGAACTCGAAGCCCGGAATGGCCTGCACCACCTCACCGCGCGCCGGAATGCGGCCGAGCGAGGCAAAGACGAGACCGCCGAGCGTATCGACATCCTCCAGCTGCTCGCGCACGTCGAAATCCGGACCGATCGCCGCGGCGATCTCTTCCAGTTCGACGCGGGCGTCGGCAACGAAAACATCGTCGGACGTGCGCGCGAACATGACCTCCTCGTCGTCATGCTCGTCCTCGATATCGCCGACGACCATTTCAACGATGTCTTCCAGCGAGGCCAGACCATCGGTCCCGCCATACTCGTCGATGACGAGCGCCATCTGGATACGGGCGGCCTGCATGCGCTGCATCAGGTCGGACGCATGCATCGACGGCGGCACGAACAGCACCTGACGGATAATCCCCGCCTCTTCCACGCTCTTGGAAAGATCGACACGGCCGAGATCGAACACCGCCTTGGGCTGGCGCGCGGGCTTTTCGGCCTTCTCGACAGCCGTGGCTGAGGCCGTTGCGCGAGTTCCGGTGCGGCGCTTGTTGCGCGCCTGCTTGGTCACATAGGAGAGCAGATCGCGAATATGGACCATACCGCGCGGATCATCGAGGCTTTCGCTGTAGACCGGCATGCGCGAGCGACCGGATTCCTCGAAGATCACCATCAGCTCGCCGACCGTGATGCTCTGGTCCACGGCCTCGATATCGGCGCGCGGCACCATCACGTCCTCGACGCGGATTTCGCGAAAACGCAGGATGTTGTTGAGCATGGCCTTTTCGCCGGGCGAAAAGGCCGTATCCGAGCCTGTGTCGGTCATCAGCGCATCGGCGAGGTCTTCACGCAGGCTTGCACTGTTTGCGCCGCGAAAAATCTTCGCCGCCCGGCTCCAGAATGAAGTTGATTTGCCGCTCTCGGGTCTCTGCGCGGCGGCGCTACTACTGCCCGCCTCGTCCGAACCGGAGGCTTCCGCCTCGTCTCTTACAGCCGCGGCCGGCTGTGCTTTAAAATCGCTCATCGTTCCAAACTATCAAACGGGATCGCTGTCCCCATAGGGATCAGATAACCCAAGATCGGCCAAAATGCGAGTCTCAAGCCCCTCCATTCTTTCCGCGTCGCCCTCATCGATGTGATCATAACCAAAAAGATGGAGGAATCCGTGGACGAGAAGATGGGTCAGATGCTCGTCGAAGGGCTTGCCGAGATCGGCCGATTCGCGCTCGATCGTCTCGCGCGCCAGAATGATATCGCCCAGCATCGGCCCCGGCATCTTGCCCGGCAGAACCGGAAAGGCGGGGAAGGAAAGCACGTTCGTCGGCTTGTCGATGCTGCGCCATTCCGCGTTGATGTCGCGGATCGAGGCGTCATCGGTAAAGACCAGAGAGACTTCCACCGGCATGTCGGGAAAAGGCTGGTTTTCTTCCCGCGCGATAAACGCCGCGGCTTTCTCAAGCACACCTTCGGAAAAGGGCTGGAGCGCCTCCTCGGAGGACCAATCGCCCTCCTCGACGCTGATCTGGATATCGAGAATTGCCATTGTGGGTGGCAACCGCCTCAGCGGTCGCTCTGCTCGCTTTCGTCCTGCACGGCGGTCTGGGCCTCATAGGCCCTGACGATGCGCGCCACCATCGGATGGCGCACGACGTCCACATCCTTGAAGCGGATGACCGAAACGCCCTCGACGCCTTTGAGGATCTGCAGCGCTTCGACGAGGCCGGATTTCACGCCACGCGGCAAATCGACCTGGCTCGGGTCACCCGTCACGATCATGCGGCCGTTTTCACCGAGGCGGGTCAGGAACATCTTCATCTGCATGGATGTGGTGTTCTGCGCTTCGTCGAGGATGACAGCGGCATTGGCGAGGGTCCGGCCGCGCATGAAGGCAAGTGGCGCGATTTCGATGACGCCGGCGGTGATCGCCCGCTCCACCTTGTCGCCGGGCATCATGTCGTAGAGCGCGTCATAGAGCGGGCGCAGATAGGGATCGACCTTTTCCTTCATGTCGCCGGGCAGGAAGCCCAGGCGCTCGCCGGCCTCGACGGCCGGGCGGGAAAGAATGATGCGATCCACCGCGCCGCGCTCCAGAAGCTGGGCGGCATGGGCGACGGCGAGATAGGTCTTGCCGGTACCGGCCGGGCCACAGCCGAAGACGAGTTCGGAGCGCTCAAGCGCGCGCAGGTAGGCATCCTGCGTCGGCGTGCGGGCAATGATGGT
>JAVBSF010000086.1:0-15896 GCA_031556925.1 Pararhizobium sp. | reverse complement strand
GAAGCGCAGACCCCGGTTCCCTTCGACGATCATTTGCTGCGGGTCGGCGGCAGCATCGGCATCGCGTTTGCGCCCGAACATGGCCTGACGGCCCGCGAGATCGTTCCTGCCGCCGATCGTGCGCTCTATCTAGCCAAGAATGGCGGGCGCAATCAGGTTCAGGTCGCCGCCAAGGCAGACGATGCGATGCCGGATGGACCCGCGACCGAGGCGGCGTAATGCCGCCTTCCGTGAATCCTTCAACTCATACATGAAATTTTCTACCTAAGTAGTTGTGATTTATATATTGTTTTTCCTAAGGATTTTCGGGCGACGACCCGTTCATGAGCGCAACCCATGCCTCATTTCTGCCTCCTCCGCTTCGAGATTGTTTTTAGTTTGGCTGCAGCGGCTGGTAGGCGGGGCCTGACGGATGATGCAGGTCTATCGAGGATTCCTCCGTCGGCAGGAAGCTCGGGCCGATGACGCGGACCTTCTTGTCCTGCGGATCGTAGGGGCGATCGGGGATCGTCGTTGCCGTCTTCTGTTCGGGCTGTTGGGGCCGGGTGGTGATCGTGACGATCGAGCCTTGCTGCGGCGAACTCTGGTTCGCCGTCTTCGCCGGCGCGCAGCCGCATTGCCCGGCTGAAGCGGGATCTCGGGTCTTGTAGGCAAAGGCTGTCGGCAGATCGATATAGGGTTCGCCGGTCGAGGCCGAGATCATCTGCTCGCTCTCCTCGGTCGTCAGCGCATGGTAATAGAGCGCCGTTTCTGCGCCGGGGCAACGGCGGCGGCAGGTTTCGGCGTCGCGCTGGAAATCGGCAGGCGTGGCGTTCGAGGAGATCGGGAAGAATGCGCCATCACAGGTGCGCACGCACATGGTTCTGAGACTGCCGCCGTAATCGTCGCCCGGCAGGGCGAAGTTCGGCATTGCCATCTGCTCCGAAAGCAGGCTGTCGCGGATCGGCGGCAGATCCTTGAGGATATTGCGATGGGTTTCGGGCTCGCTCGCCGCGGCCTGCAGGATTTCGTCCTGCTCCTCGGCGCAGCGATTGACGTCGAGGGCGGCGAGGATGCGGCGGCGCAGCGTGTCGTCGCCGCCGGAAACCAATTGCTGGCGGCGCGCCTTCAGGTCTTCCAGATTGGCTTCCATCTGGGCGATGACACTGCTCAGTCCGTCGCAGGATTGATCTTTCGGTGTGCCGATGGCGATGACGCTTCCAGCGTTGCAGCCGGCCCGGCGCCGCTCGCTGCGGGCCTGGCGAAGATCCAGATTCTGCCGCGAAATCGCGGCAGCGTAGTCGCGCAGGTTGGCATTGGAGATGACGGCTTTCGGCAGGTCCGTCAGCCGGGCGTTCAACCGGTCGCAAACCGCGGAAGCGGCGGCGGCCTGCGCGGTCAGCAGCAGCAGCGCGACTGAGATCGTCGCTATCGGGGTCGAACGGAACCGCACGTTTGTCTCTCGTCTGAAACCTGTGGTGGGAAAGCCCGTTTCCCGTTATCGCCCGATATCATAGCCGCATTCTGCGGTGGTGCAACGCGCTGCTGGGGACAATGTTAACGCGGATGCGGGTGGTTCATTCTGTGTGTTAATATTTTTAATTATCCTATTGAATTTTATATATTTAAATCCTAAATTTCTGACTGTTCCTTCGAGGTGTCTACGTCGATATCTCCCCCGCGCGAAGGGGGAGACGGGAGAGGCGTGGCGTCTCGGACGTCAGGCGGCACGGGCGGTTTCGAGCGACATGGCCTGTTCAAGAACCGTGCCGTCGATGGCGGCGACGGCTTTCATGCGTTCAAGCAGGTCTTCCGTGACTTCCCAGGCAACGGCGACGGCGAAGACCGAACCGATGCGGTGCGGCGCACCGATGCGTTCTCCGGGGCACCCCATGCGGCGGAACATGCGCTCCAGGAAGACATCCGTGACCGTGACGATATGGCTGAGGCCGGAGGCAAGGCTGAGTTCGCCGACACCGCACATCAGCTCGGCGGCGGCAATGGTGACCTGATTGGACGCCCGGTCCTGGGAAATTTCGGGATCGATGCAGAAGCGGCTCGATTCCCAGACCGAGGCGCTACGGATTTCCGGGTTGCCATCGAGCAGCACCGGGAAGGTATCGTCGAGCATGTTCGGCCCGAGCGTCGGCAGCAGGCGCAGGGAGCCGCGCAGCCGGCCCGTTTCGGAATAGGAAAGCACATAAAGCGGGTTCGCCGCATCGTAATTGTCGATCTCCCATTCGTCGCGGACGGAAACGTCCCACTTCAGGAAATCATGAAAAACCTTCTTGCGCAGCTTGAACATGGCGTCGATTTCGCCGGGGTTTGTCTTTGCGGTGCGGCTGTTGAAAATCCTGATCATCGTTTTGCTCCAGGCTGAGGATGGAGCAAAGGCTGTCAGTTTTCCGCCGGCCCTAAAACTGTCGGTAGCGACAGGTGTGAAATGCACGCCGCCATGCACAATAGAGCCCCGGTGACCGGGGCTCTATTGAAAGCTCGCGGCGGGGGGCGAAGCCGTGTCAGAAAGACGGAATGAGATCCTGGCGGACGGCCTGGGCAACCGCCTGCGCATTGGAAACGACGTTCAGCTTGCGGCGGGTGTTGGTCATGAAAAAGCGGACGGTACGTTCGCTGATCCCAAGAATGCGGGCGATTTCCCAGTAACTCTTGCCGGCCGCCGCCCAACCCAGCACCTCGGCTTCGCGGCTCGTCAAGGTCGTGCGCATGTCGCCGCCGATGTCGATGATGGCGCCGCGATGCAGATCCTTCTCGACCTCGCCGGCATGGAAGAGATTGGCCAGATGCTGAAAGTCGCGCAGATGGCAGCGGCTGTAGGCGGGCCAATCCGCCGCGGGGATATCCGACTGGATGGCGAGAAACGCCATTCGGCGCAGCGGCGTCGCAAGCGGCAGGGTAACGCCGACGAGATTGACGCCGCGCTTTTCGATGGCCGACAGATGCGGCTCGATCTGCGGGTTGATCTTGCGGGCTGTCAGCCAGTCGACAGGACGCACCGAATTGGTCAGCGCATTGAGAACGGGCGAGATGTGAGAAAAATCACGATGCAACCACTCGTTGATAGCGTTTTCAGGCGCGGTGCAATGAAGCCGGTGAATGCTCATGCCGGAGGGCGTGAGATCGGCATCCAGATAAAGCAGGTTGGCGATACGGAACGATTTTCGCATAAGCGAAAAAAACCTCGTATGACCAATATGTTGCTCGCTTTCCATAACGTCCAGCAAGTCAAAATATGCCCGTTGGTCGGTCATGCTGAACACCCTTGTATTTGAAGGGGTTCAGCATGCAAACCATTTTCGGACTTGTCTAGCGCAATCGGCGGTTAAAGTAAGGCTTTCTTAAGCGTTAATTGAAAGTTGTAAATAATGCTCGTTTTGGAACAGATTTCAGGCGGGATGCGAGGCTTCCACCACGGCCAGCGCCGCCATGTTGACCACGCCGCGCGACGTGACCGAAGGCGACAGAATGTGGGCGGGCATTGCGGTTCCGAGCAGAATCGGGCCGACATGCAGGCCTTCGCTCATGGTCTTGACCACGCCGAGCGTAATGTTGGCGGCGTCGAGATTGGGGAAGACGAGCAGGTTGGCTTCGCCCGACAGCGTGCTGTTCGGCATGACGCGGCGGCGCAGGAATTCGGAAATCGCCGAATCGCCGTGCATTTCGCCATCGGCTTCCAGTTCCGGGGCCAGTTCGCGGACGATTTCCATCGCACGGCGCATCTTGAAGGCGCTTTCGGAATCGCGTGAGCCGAAATTGGAGTGCGACACCAGCGCGGCGCGCGGGGTGATGCCGAAGCGGCGGATTTCCTGGGCGGCCATGATCGTCTTCTGGGCGATCTCTTCCGCCGTCGGATTGAAGGTGACGTAGGTGTCGGTCATGAAGGTTGCGCCGCGCTGGGAAATCAGCAGGCTGAGGGCTGAAAAGTCGAGCACGCCCTCGCGCTTGCCGATGATCTGCGAGACATCGCGCAGGTGGCGGCTGTAGCGTCCTTCAACGCCGCAGATCAACGCATCGGCTTCGCCGCGGCGCAGCGCCAGAGCGCCGATGACGGTCTGGTTGGTACGAACGATCGTGCGGGCGGCTTCCGGGATGACGCCGAGACGGCCGACGAGCGAGAAATACTCATCCACGTAATCGCGGAAACGGGGATCGCCTTCGGGGTTGACGACCTCGAAGTCGGTGTCCGGGCGGATGCGCAGGCCGTAGCGCTTCAGGCGTGTTTCGATGATATGCGGACGGCCGATCAGGATCGGGCGGGCGGTGCCCTCTTCGAGCAGCACCTGGGCGGCGCGCAGCACGCGCTCATCCTCGCCTTCGGCAAAGATCACGCGGTTCTTCGGGGCGTTCTTGGCGGCCGCGAAGATCGGCTTCATGATGAAGCCGGAGCGGAAGACGAAACGGTTCAGCTGGTCGAGATAGGCGTCGAAATCGGTGATCGGCCGGCTTGCCACGCCGCTATCGGCGGCTGCTTTCGCCACGGCCGGCGCGATGCGCAGGATGAGCCGGTTGTCGAAGGGCGAGGGGATCAGATAATCCGGCCCGAAGATCGGGGTCTCGCCGGTATAGGCACGGGCGGCGACGTCGGACGGCTCCTCTCGGGCGAGCGCCGCGATGGCGCGCACGGCCGCCATTTTCATCTCCTCGTTGATCGTGCGCGCGCCGCAATCGAGCGCGCCGCGGAAGATGTAGGGGAAGCAGAGGACGTTGTTGACCTGGTTGGGAAAGTCCGAGCGGCCGGTGCAGATCATCGCATCGGGGCGGGCGGCGCGGGCCGCTTCCGGCATGATTTCCGGGTTCGGATTGGCAAGCGCCATGATCAGCGGCTTTTCGGCCATCTGGACGAGCAGTTCAGGCTTCAGGACGCCAGCGGCCGACAGGCCGAGGAACACGTCGGCGCCGCCGATGCTGTCTGCGAGAACGCGCTTGTCGCTCGGCTGGGCGTAGACGGATTTCCATTCGTCCATCAGCACCTCGCGGCCGACATAGACGAGGCCTTCGAGGTCATGAACCCAGATGTTTTCGCGTTTCGCGCCCAGCGTCACCAGCAGGTTGAGACAGGCGAGCGCGGCAGCGCCGGCACCGGAGGCCACGATCTTGGCGGTCGCGATATCCTTGCCGGCGAGTTCAAGGCCGTTGAGGACGGCGGCGGCGACGATGATTGCCGTTCCATGCTGGTCGTCGTGGAAAACGGGGATTTGCATCTTCTCGCGCAGCTGCCGCTCGACCTCGAAACATTCCGGCGCCTTGATATCCTCGAGGTTGATGCCGCCGAAGGTCGGCTCCAGCGCCGAGACGACATCGACCATGCGCTCGATGCCCGGCGCATCGATCTCGATGTCGAAGACGTCGATGCCGGCGAATTTCTTGAAGAGCACGGCCTTGCCTTCCATGACCGGCTTGGAGGCAAGCGGGCCGATATTGCCGAGGCCGAGGACGGCCGTGCCGTTGGAGACGACGGCGACGAGATTGGCGCGGGCGGTATAGGCGGCGGCGGTCTCCGGATCGTCGCGGATGGCGAGACAGGGGGCGGCGACGCCGGGCGAATAGGCGAGCGCGAGGTCGCGCTGGTTGCCGAGCGGCTTGGTAGGCTGGATCTCGAGCTTGCCCGGCCGTGGATAGCGGTGGAAGAACAGTGCCTGTTCGTCCAGTTCGCCGCTCGTTGGAACCTGCGGGCCCTTGCCCCTGTCAGCCGTCGTCATTCTCGCAATCCCTACTCAATTGGACGCGGCCCTTTTTTCACGAAAATTCCGCTGCGTACAGTTCTTTATGGAGTTCGTTCGCCTGCCGAGCCTGCCGCGCAGCCACAGGATCTGTCATTCTCCTGAAACACGAGTCTGGTTTTAGGCTGTCACACGACAGGAAAAGCGAGACCGCCATGACCCACACCGATATTGCCACCGAGGCCCGCCGTTACCGGACGCTGTTCATCTCGGATGTCCATCTCGGCTCCAAGGCCGCCAAGACTGATTTTCTTCTCGATTTTCTCCGGCTTCACGACGCCGACACCATCATTCTCGTCGGCGATATCGTCGATGGCTGGCGATTGAAGCGCAGCTGGTACTGGCCGCAGCCGTGCAACGACGTGGTCCAGAAACTTCTGCGCAAGGCGCGCAAGGGTACCCGCATCATCTACGTCCCCGGAAACCACGACGAGTTCGTCCGCGATTTTCCGGGCGTTCATTTCGGCGGCATCGAAGTCGCCAACCGGCATATCCACGAAGCGGGCGACGGTCGCAAATATCTGGTTCTGCATGGCGACGAGTTCGATGTCGTGGTGCGCAATGCCCGCGTGCTCGCCTATCTCGGCGACTGGGCCTATGACACCGCAATCGCGATCAATGTCGTCCTGTCGGCGGTTCGCCGCCGGCTTGGCCTGCCCTACTGGTCGTTTTCGGCCTGGGCGAAGCTGCAGGTCAAGCATGCCGTCAATTTCATCGGCGAGTTCCAGAAAGTGGTGGCCGAGGAAGCCCGGCGCGCGGGCGTCGATGGCGTCATCTGCGGCCATATCCACCATGCGATCATCGATCAGATGGACGATATCCGTTACATCAACACCGGCGACTGGGTCGAAAGCTGCACGGCGGTCGCCGAGCATGAGGACGGCACGATGGAGCTGATCACCTGGCGCAAGATGGTGGGCCTGCCAGTGCCGCGTGCCGATATCGCGCTGGTGCCGCTGGCGGACGTGCTGCGCGAGCGCGAGGCCGCCTGAGCGGCAGCGCGTTGTAGTTCCGCCGCAGCGTAGCGGATTCTCGCAGGGGCCGACATGCCGTTATGGCGGGGTTCACGCAGGCTGTGATAAGGCTCTGCGGTAACTCTCAGGTTCTTCCATGATTCCCTCATCCAAGCCTCCTTATCATGAGGATGCACCGGCCTATTTCGTGCCGCGCATCGCCTTGCTCTTCTGCGCGCCGTTGATCGTCAACGGCTTTGCCCTGCCATTCTTTCCCGTCTGGCTCAGTACGCTGTCGCTCAGCGATTTCGAGATCGGCATCATTCTGGCCGTGCCGATGTTCGTGCGGGTCTTCACCGCGCCGCTGGCGGGCGCGCTGGCCGACAGGATCGGTGAGCGCTCGAAGGTGCTTGTCTGGTCGGCCGTGCTGTCGCTTCTGACGGCGCTGGCGCTGTTCGTGTCCCATGCCTTCTGGTTCGTGCTGATCGTCTACGCGCTGCAGGGCGCGGTTTATTCGCCCTATGTGCCGATCGTCGAGGCGATCGCGCTGTCGGGCGTGCGCCGCTGGGGCTTCGACTACGCGCGCATGCGGGTCTGGGGCTCGGTCGCCTTCATCGGCGCGACGATGCTGGGCGGCGAGATGATCGGTCTTTTCGGCGGGGGCATGGTGCTGCCGGCGATGGCTGCCGGTTTCGCACTGATGATCGCCATGACCTATGTGGCGCCCCGCGTCGGACGGCCGCGCCGGCCCTCGACGCTGACGACGCTGACGGAGCCGCCGCCCAAGGCGCTGAGAAAGCTCGACCTGCACTTGCTTTTGGTCGGCGTGACGCTGGTCAACGGCAGCCACGCGATGCTGTTCGCCTTTTCCGCGATCTACTGGCAGCATATCGGCCTGACGGGAACGCAGATCGGACTTTTGTGGAGCGCGGGCGTGGCGGCGGAGGTGCTGATGTTCGCCTGCGCCAAGCCGATCATCCGCCGCGTCAGCATCTGGGCGATGATCTTTTCAGGCTGCGGGTTTGCGGTGGTGCGCTGGCTGATCTTTCCGATGGATCTCGGTTTCGGCGGCTATTTCGTGCTGCAATGTTTCCACGCCTTCACCTATGCGATCATGCATACGGGCATGCAGAACAGGCTGGTGGAGCGGGTACCGGAAGAGCAGGAGGCCTCCGCCCAGGGCATCTATTTCTTCTACACCGGCATTTTCTCGGCGATATTCACCTTTGTCTCCGGCTATCTCTACGCCTGGTACGGGGTCGACGGCTTCTATGCGATGTCCGCGGTAGCTTTCGTCGGCTGCTGTTTCGCGCTGTCGTCCTATCTGGTTCAGCCCCAGAGGGCGGCATCCGGCGGGAAGACGAGGGACGCTTCGTAGCGCAGACCGTGATTGCGGTCCCTGGCAAGAAGCAGCGGGCCGTCGAGATCGACGAAGTCCGCGCCCTGCGCGAGAAGAACGGCCGGCGCCATGCCGAGCGACGTGCCGACCATGCAGCCGACCATGATCTTGAGATCGAGTGCGCGGGCGGCGTCGCGCATCCTCAGGCTTTCGGTGAGGCCGCCGGACTTGTCGAGCTTGATGTTGACCGCATCGTAGCGGTCGGTGAGTTCAGCGAGGTCTTCGGTCTTGTGAACGCTTTCGTCGGCGCAGACGGGAACCGGATGGGGAAGGGCGGCGAGCGCCGCGTCGTTTCCGGCCGGCAACGGCTGTTCGATCAAGGCGATGCCGGCTTCGGCGCAGACTTCGAAATGCATGGCAAGCGTTTGCGCGCTCCAGCCTTCATTGGCATCGAGGATGATGTCGCTTGCCGGGGCTGCGGCGCGCACGGCGCGAATGCGGCTGCGGTCGTCCGGCGTGCCGACCTTGACCTTCAAAAGCGCCCGATGGGACCAGATCGCCGCCTGCGCCGCCATCGCTTCCGGCTCGCCGAGCGAGAGCGTGTAGGCCGTGGTGAGCGGCTTCGGTTTTTCGATGCCGAGCGTTCTGGTCACCGTGACGCCACTGCGCTTGGCCTCCAGATCCCAGAGCGCGCAATCGACGGCGTTGCGCGCAGCGCCGGCGGGCATGCGGCGCGTGAGTTCCGCGCGGTCGATGCCCGCGCTGATGTCATCCGCGATCGCCTCGATCTGCGCGACCACGCTTTCGAGGCTCTCGCCGTAGCGTGCATAGGGCACGCATTCGCCGATGCCCGTCGCACCGCTCTCGGTGATGCGGCAGACGACCACGGAAGCGGTCGTCTTGGCGCCGCGGGAGATGGTAAAGGTGCCAGCGATCGGAAAATGCTCGACGGTCGTGGAGATGGTGCGGGGCATGGCTTTTCCTGTTTCTTTTGCGAAACACCGTGTGGTCTTTTCCTGAACCGTTCCAGTCCTGTCTTGCAAGGCGCCAACAATCGGTGACAGATCGACCCTGAGCGGCTATGAGTCGTTGACGTTTTATCAAATGCAGCCAGCGGCGGAAGACCAAACAGACGTGACGCAGCCCAAACGGACCCCCGATGCCGAGGTGACGCTCGACGAGACTTCCGCAGGCGGTGCTCCGGTGTATCGTTTTGCGGGCGAATGGCGAAACGTTTCTGCTCCGGACGCGGCAAAGCGGCTGGAAGAGCTTGCCGGCAACGGCGGCGTTCGAGGCGAGATCAATCTCGATGGCGTGACGGCCATGGATACGTCAGGCGCCTGGCTGATCCGCCGCTTCATGGAAAAACTCGGCGGCGAAGACGGCGGCGTCAGGCTTTCCGGCAGCGCCAGGCGCTATATCGAGCTTGTGCAGGCAATGCCGGCCCGGCTTCCGGAGCCGGACAAGGACGGTGCGCCGCCGCCTTCGCTGGCCGAGCGCATATTTGCCCCCGTCGGCAAGGTGGTCGCGGCCACCTGGAGCGATACCGTCGCGGCGCTCTTCATTCTCGGCTCGGCGGTGCGCGGCGCGCAGATGAAGCTTGGCCGCCACAGCGGCCTGTCGCCGGCGGCGATCGTCAACCAGATCGACCGCATGGGCGTGCAGGCTGTGCCGATCATCATGCTGATGTCGTTTCTGATCGGGGCGATCATCGCCCAGCAGGGGGCTTTCCAGCTGCGCTATTTCGGCGCCGAACTCTTCGTCGTCGATCTTGTCGGCATTCTGCAGCTTCGTGAAATCGGTGTGCTGTTGACCGCGATCATGATCGCGGGCCGCTCCGGAAGCGCGATCACCGCCGAAATCGGCTCGATGAAGATGCGCGAGGAGATCGACGCGCTGAAGGTCATGGGGCTGAGCCCGATCGGGGTGCTGGTGTTTCCGCGGTTGGTGGCGCTGACGGTCGCACTGCCGCTTCTGACGATCATCGCCAATTTTGCGGCGCTTTCGGGCGCGGCCGTCGTCGCCTGGAGCTACTCGGGCATCACCTTCGCGACGTTTCTTGCCCGTCTGCAGGAGGCGGTGGATTATTCGTCCGTTCTTGCCGGCATGATCAAGGCGCCGTTCATGGCGCTGATCATCGGCGTGGTCGCGGCGGTCGAAGGGCTCAAAGTCGGCGGCAGCGCCGAATCGCTCGGCGCGCATGTGACGCAGTCGGTGGTGAAAGCGATTTTCGTCGTCATCCTGGTCGATGGCCTGTTTGCCGTTTTCTATGCGGCGATCGACTTCTGATGGGCGGGGAGCGGGACGATATGCAGCCACGGCAGTCCGGCGAGCGCGAGGCGATCCTCTCGGTGAAGGGGCTGACGGTTTCCTTCGGCTCCCATACCGTGCTCGACAATCTCGATCTCGACATCTATCGCGGCGAAATCCTCGGTTTCGTCGGCGCGTCGGGGGCGGGCAAATCGGTGCTGATGCGCACGGTGCTGCGACTCTTGCCGAAGCAATCCGGCACCATCACCATTTTGGGGTCGGAATACGACAAGGTGAGCGAAGAGGAGCGGATCGTTCTCGATACGCGGCTTGGCGTGCTCTTTCAGCACGGGGCGCTGTTTTCTTCGCTGACGGTGCGCGAAAACATTCAGGTGCCGATGCGCGAATATCTGAACCTGCCGCAAGACATGATGGACGAGCTGGCGCTGCTGAAGATCGATATGGTGGGGCTGGCGCCGGAGGCTGCCGACAAATACCCGTCCGAACTTTCCGGCGGCATGATCAAGCGCGCCGCACTGGCGCGCGCGCTGGCGCTCGATCCCGATCTCGTCTTTCTCGACGAGCCGACCTCGGGGCTGGATCCGATCGGCGCGGCCGAGTTCGACAATCTGATCGCCAAACTGCGCGACACTCTTGGTCTGACCGTGTATATGGTGACTCACGACCTCGACAGTCTTTTTTCCGTCTGCGACCGCATCGCGGTCCTCGGCAAGAAGAAGGTGCTTGTGGAGGGAACGATAGAAGACATGCTCGCCTGCGACGACGAATGGGTGACATCCTATTTCCGCGGCAAGCGGGCGCGCTCCATTGTGCGGGCGCGGGACAAGAAGGCCTGAAGGCGGTGCCGCACGGGCGGCGAAGTCGGTTTGAAGCTGGGTCCGCAGAGGGCCACGAGGTAAGCGTCGGGAATGGAAACCAAAGCCAACTATACCATCGTCGGTTTTTTCACCGTCATGGTCATCTTCGCCGCCTTCGGCTTCGTCTACTGGATGTCGCAATACGGTCGCAGCGGCGAGATGGTGGAACTGGTGATCAGCATTCCCGGCTCCGCCAACGGACTTTCCGTCGGTTCGCCGGTGCGTTTCAATGGTATTCCCGTCGGCTCGGTGCGCAATCTCGCGATCAACTCCAACGATCCGCGCTATTCGGTCGCCGTCACCCAGGTTTCGGCCGAGGCGCCGGTGCTGAAATCCACCAAGGCGATGCTCGAAATCCAGGGGCTGACAGGGGCCGCCTATATCGAGCTTAGTGGTGGCAACAAGGGCGAGGAGAACATCCTGCAGACCGCGCTCGAAAAAGGCGGCAGCGCCCATATGATCGCCGACCAGTCGAGCGTGACGAGCCTGCTCGCGACCGCCGACAAGATCCTCGACCGCGCCGACAGCGCCATCGGCGAGATCGAAGGCTTCGTCAAGGACGTGCGCGGCCCGCTGACCAACACGATCGCCAACGCCGACCGCTTCTCCCAGTCGCTGGCCGACAATGCCGATGGCATCGACAAGTTCCTGGAAAGCGTCAGCTCGCTGTCGACCTCGCTGAAGGGCGCTTCGCAGCGGCTCGACGAAACGCTCGCCTCGGCCGAGCGGGTGGTGAAATCCGTCGATCCCCAGAAGATCGACCATATCGTCAGCAACGTCTCGAAGATGTCGGACGATCTGGCGGCGGCGTCGGGCACGGTCTCTGAAACGCTCGCTTCGGTTCGCAAGACCGTCGACACCTACCAGCGTTTCGGCGAACATGCCGATGCGTCGCTCGGTAAGGTCGACAACCTGATCGCGGCCGTCGATGTCAGCAAGATCGGTTCCATCGTCAACGATATCTCGGCGGCGAGCGCGAGCGCCCGCACCACGGTCGCCTCGATCTCCGGCTTTGCCGACACGATCACCGCCCGCCAGAAGGACATCGACCAGACGATCACCGATGTCAGCCAGATGACCCACAAGTTGAATGCCGCCTCAAGCCGCGTCGATGGCATTCTCGTCAAGGTCGATGGCTTCCTCGGCGATGCCGATGTGCCGTCATTGTCGGCCGATGCGCGGGCGACGCTCGCCTCCTTCCGCAAGATGGCGGACAACCTGAACGCCCAGATCGGCCCGATCGGCGACAATCTGAAGCGCTTCTCGGGTTCGGGCCTGCGCGATATCGAGGCACTGGTCAGCGAAACACGCCGTACGGTGCAGACGCTCGACACGACGATTTCCACCTTCGACAAGGATCCGCAGCGGCTGATTTTCGGCGGCGAAACGGTCAAGCAGTATAACGGGCGCAACCGGCGCTAGGCTTCCGACCGAAAGGCCGGACTGAAGCGTGGCAAGCCTGCACGTCTGACGCACCAAAACGTGCTTGCAGGCGCTTGCCGATGCGTTTTGCGCTTGTCACGGCGGTTCGAGCCTCTAAGTTGCCAGAGATTGGCGAAGGATTCGGTCTGAATGGCGTTTTCGGGTGAGTGGGGCAGCCGCAAGGCGGGATGGGCGGCACGGGCCGCCGTCGTGGCGCTGGCTGCCATGCTCGCTGGCTGCGCCGGAAAGGCCAGCAACGACACCTACGGGCTTTCCGCCACGCCGGTTGTCGAAGGACCGGCCTCGACCAACCGCCAGATTCTCGTTCCGGAACCGACAGCACTCAAGGCGCTCGACAGCGACCAGGTGGTCGTGCGCCTGTCCGGCTCGGAAATCCAGTATCTGGCCAAATCCCAATGGAGCGACCGCCTGCCCAAGATGGTGCAGGCGAAGCTCGTGCAGACTTTCGAGAACACCGGCAAGGTCGGCGGCGTCGGCAAGCCGGGCGAGGGGCTGGCCATCGACTTCCAGGTCATCACCGATATCCGTTCCTTCGAAGTCTCGACGGAAGGCGCCGATACCGGCGTGGTGGAAATCTTCGCCAAGATCGTCAATGACCGGAGCGGCGAAGTGGTCGCGCAAAAGGTTTTTCGCGCGACGGCGCCGAGCCGGGGCAGCGACAACCCCGCCTTCATCGGCGCCCTGAACGCGGCATTCGAGCAGGTCGCCGCGGAGATCGTCAGCTGGACGCTGAAGTCGATCTGACATCCGGCCCAGAATCCGGCAGAGTGATCCGGTTGATCAGTTCCGCGACGCCGGGCACGCTTTCTGCCGCTTCCTGAGCCCTGTTTATCTCTTCTACCGATTGCACGATGCCCGACAGGAGGATCGTGTTGCCTTTCGCGACGACGGTGACGTCGCTGGCATCGAGACCGGCGACCACCGCCAGGCAATTTGCCACGCGGGTTTCCAGATTTTCGTGATCGCCGGGAGACAGGTCTTCCGGTTTGTGGCCGAAAAAGGTTCTTTCCTTGAATACCATCGTTGTTTCTCCCTGACGTTCTTCAAGCGTGAAACGCGCGAGAATAGCGTTGGTTCAGGCCTGTTCCTTTCGAAACAGCGGCGAAAGTCCGTCTATGCGATCTTCAAGCCACTGGATGAGAGCAGCTCATCAAAAACCAACGGAGGAGATCACAATGCGCAAGGCTATCATTTCCGCAGTTGTTGCAGCTATCGCCGCCATTTCTTTCGCGGCCCCCTCGCAGGCCGGCGGTTTCAGCATCGGCGTCGGTGGTTACGGTCATCACCACCACGGCGGCAATTTCAGCGTCGGCTTTTACGACAACGGCTATTACGGCGGGAACTACTATTACGAGCCGGCCTGTTTTACCAAGAAGGTGAAGGTCTACGACAAGTGGGGGAACCTGAAGATCAAGAAGATCAAGGTCTGCGAATAGGCGGGCTTTCCGTTTCCATCAAAAAACCCGGCTGCTGGGCGGCCGGGTTTTGTTTGTCTCGCGTCGAGCGTCTTACGGCCAGCGCACGACCGGGGGGAGTGACGACAGGATCGATTCGACATTGCCGCCGGTCTTCAGGCCGAAGATCGTGCCACGGTCGTAGAGCAGGTTGAACTCGACATAGCGGCCGCGGCGCACAAGCTGCTCGTCGCGATCCGCCTCCGTCCAGGGCATGTTGAAATTGGTGCGCACCAGCTTCGGATAGATCAGGTTGAAGGCCTTGCCGACATCCTGGACGAAAGCGAAATCCGCATCCCAGCCGCCTTTCTCCTCATCCGAATGCAGCCAGTCGAAGAAGATGCCGCCGACGCCGCGGGCTTCGTTGCGATGCTTCAGGAAGAAATATTCGTCGCACCAGTCCTTGTAGCGGGGATAATCGGCGACCGCGTGGCGACGGCAGGTGATCTCCATGCCGCGATGGAAGAGCATCGTGTCGGGGTCCGTCTGCACCCGGCGGCGGTCGAGCACCGGCGTCAGGTCGGCGCCGCCGCCGAACCAGTTGCTGGTCGTCACCACCATGCGGGTGTTCATATGTACGGCCGGCACATTGGGATTGACCGGATGGGCGATCAGCGAAATGCCGGAGGCCCAGAAGGTCGGATCTTCGGAGGCGCCCGGGATCTGCTGGCGGAATTCCGGCGAGAACTCGCCGTGAACGGTGGAGGTATGGACGCCAACCTTCTCGAAGACGCGGCCTTCCATCAACGACCTCCGCCCGCCGCCGAGTTCGCCACCCTCGCGTTGCCATTCCTGGCCCACGACACGGCCGGGGGGGCGGTCGGACAGCGGGCCGCTCAGTTCGTCCTCGATTGCCTCGAAGCCCGCGCAGATCGTGTCACGCAGGGTTTCGAACCAGGCGCGCGCGCGCAGCTTCCTGTCTTCGATATCGGCGGGGAGGCCTTTCGGCAGGTCCGGTCGTTCCATAAACATCGTCCTTGTGGCGTCCGGCCTTCGACAAGGCCGATGCGCGTTTTCGCGCACTTCATACGGTCGGCGAGCGAGGCAAGGATCGCTTGATCTATGGACTCGCAAAAAATGAAATGCGCGCTTATCTTTCAATGGTGCACACATAGCGAAAGATGGGCGTATGGCAAGACGACCTGCAGCACCTCCGCTTGATGGCCTGCGCCGGCAGATCGCCCGGCACCGGCAAGACACCGGCCGCAACGAAGGCGGTTATTTCGTGCGGGAAACCTTCCGGCTCGATCGCGAACAGGCCCGCGTCAAGGCGCGGGAATGGTTCGATACCTGGCCGAAGGCCGCCTACTGGACAGAGGTGGAAAGCTGGCGGCCGCTCGATGGCAACGAGATCGAGTTCACCATGCGCCGCCTGCCCAGCGCGGATTGAACCCTCCCAAGGCATTTACGCGCGCCGGTGGGGCCACTCAAAGGCTGATCTGGCGCAGAGCCTCGCCGGCGATCATCGCCACCGACATGGCGACATTGAGCGATCGCTGGCCTTCGACCATGGGGATGATCACCCGCCGGTCGGCCGTATCATGCACGTGATCCGGCACGCCCGCGCTTTCGCGGCCGAAGAGCAGGATGTCGTTCGGCTGATAGGCGAGGGCAGTATAGGGCACGGCCGCCCTGGTGCTGGCAAGAACGAGGCGGCGGTCTTCGGACCTGCGCCAGTCTTCGAACCGCTCCCAGTTGACGTGGCGGGTGAGCGCGACGGAGGCGATATAGTCCATGCCCGCGCGCTTCAGGTTGCGATCGGAAAGATCGAAGCCGGCCGGCTCGATGATATCGACCCGAAGGCCAAGGCAGGCCGCGAGCCGCAGGATGGTTCCAGTGTTTCCCGGAATATCCGGCTGGTA
>JAVBSF010000021.1:0-29094 GCA_031556925.1 Pararhizobium sp. | reverse complement strand
CTTCCGCTTCCCGGCTGCGGCGGCGCGAGCCGGGCAGCGAGAAGAGATCGCCGAGCACATTGCCCTTTTCCTGCAGGTGATGGCCGACAATGGCGTTTTCCAGAACCGTCATGGTCTGGAAAATCTGCAGGTTCTGGAAGGTGCGCGACAGGCCGCGCCTTGCGAGCAGATGCGGGCTCATGCCCGTCACGTCCTCGCCTTCCAGAACCACCTTGCCGCGTCCCGGCGTATAGACGCCGGAGATCATGTTGAAGAGCGTCGTCTTGCCGGCGCCGTTCGGGCCGATCACCGAGACGATCTCGCCGGGTTTCAGGGAAAAGCCGACATCGTTGACGGCGCGCAGGCCGCCGAAGTCGATCCCCAGTCCTTCGATCTGAAGCAGGCTCATTCCGCCCTCCCCCGGAAACGGCGCATCAGGCTCGGCAGAAGCCCGTCGCGCATGAAGATCATCACCAGCATCATCACGAGACCGAGCATGACCTGCTCGTATTCCTGAAAGACGGTCAGCACCTGCGGCAGCGTCGTCAGGATCGCCGCCCCGAAGATCGCACCGAGCACCGAACCCGCACCGCCGAGCACGGCCATGGTGACCATCTCGATGGAGTGCATGTAGCCGGCGACATCGGGCGTGATGAACTTGTTCTGCAGCGCCAGCAGAGAGCCGGAGACCGAGGCATAGACGGCCGAGATGACGAAAGCCTGCAGCTTGAAGCGGGCGACATCGACGCCGACGGTGCGGGCGGCGATTTCAGAACCATGAAGGGCACGCAAGGCGCGGCCGGTCGGGCTCTGGTAAAGGTTGAGCGCCAGCCATGCGCCGAGAAACATCACGAGGCCGGTAAAGGCATACCAGAAAGTCGCGTTGGAGAGATCGATACCGATCGCCTTCAGAAGACCGCGCAGACCCGGATCCTGAACCGCCATGCCATCCGGCCCACCGGTCAGCTGCGCCTCGTTGGCGAGCACCATGGACACCAGCGCGCCGAGCCCGAGGCTGGCGACGCCGAGATAATAGCCGCGCAACCGCAGGATCGGCCGGCCGACCACCCAGGCGAGACAGGCCGAGAGCAGAGCCCCGAGCACCGCGGCGGCCAGCGGATGCAGGCCGAGATGCACCGGCGCCAGCGCGCAGGCATAGGCGCCGATGCCGGCGAAGCCCGCATGGCCGAGGCTCACCTGCCCCGCATAGCCGGTGAGGATGACGATGCCGGTCACGGCGACGCCGTTGACGAAGATCAGCGATCCCACGCGGAAATAATAGGAGGACGGGAAGAAGAGCGGCGCGATGACGATCAGCGCGCCGAGAATGAGAAGCGTGGTCGTTTTGGTCGAGAGCTTCATGGTCACACCCGATCCGTGGACTTGCGGCCGAAGATGCCCTGCGGCATGGCGAACAGCACGGCGAGAATGACGACGAAGGCGGCGGCGTCCTTGTATTGCGAGGAGACATAACCGGCGGTCATCGCCTCGAGCACGCCGAGCAGCAGGCCGCCGACGAGAGCGCCCTTGGGGTTGCCCATGCCGCCGAGCATGGCGGCGGCGAAGCCCTTGAGCGCCAGTGAAATGCCGATGTCATAGCTCGTCAGCGTGATCGGCGTGACCAGCACGCCGGCCAGCGCCCCGATAGCGGCCGAAAGCGCGAAGGACAGCGTCATGATGTATTTGGTGTTGATGCCGACCAGCTGGGCGGCGATGCGGTTGTTGGCCGTCGCCAGCACGGCGCGGCCGGTCAGCGTCTTGGTGAAGAACAGCCAGAGTCCGACGAAGACGGCAAGCGCGCCGGCGATCACCCACAGGCTCTGCGGCAGGATGGTCGCGCCGAAAATGCCGATGGGGGTATCGCCGGAAAAGGCCGGGAAAGTATGCAGCTGCTTGTCGAAGGCGATCTGCGTCACGCCTCGGATGAAGATCGAGGCGCCGATGGTGATGATGATCAGCGACACGACGGGGGCGCCGCGCGCCGGCTCGATCGCCAGCCGGTTGAGTGCGACCCCGATGGCCGCCGTCGCGATAATGGCGATCAGCGCCGCCAGGGGCAGCGGCAGCCCCGCCTCGAAGGCGAAGACCGTGAACATGCCGCCCAGCATCACGAATTCGCCCTGGGCGAAATTCACGACATCGGACGCATTGTAGATGATGGTGAAGCCGAGGGCGACCAGCGCATAGACAGCGCCGACCGTGATCCCGGACAACAGAAATTGCATGAACTCGGCCATGGATGCCTCCATTTCGGCGGGCGACAGGTCGTACGGCCGGGCGCGGCGCACCCGGCCTTCAGGTTCGGGAGCCTTTATTCGACGATCGTCCAGCCGCCGTTCTTGATTTCCAGCATCCGGAAGGCGCTGAGATCGAGGCCGAGGTGATCTTCGGCGCTCATGGTGACCGTGCCGGTGGTGCCGACGAGGCCTGACGTCGCCTCGATGGCGTCGCGGATATCTGACGGTTCCGTGCTGCCGGCGCGCTTGATGGCGTCGACAAGGATGCGCAGCGCATCATGGGCATAGCCGCCGAAGGTCGAGACCGGCTTGCCCGTCGTATCCTCGTAGCTTTTCTTGTAGGCATCGACGACCGCCTTCTGCGGATCGCTTTCCGGCAGGAGCTTGGCGACCAGCAGCGCCGTTCCCGGCAGGCGCACGCCTTCGGCCGCCTGCGCACCGGCAAGCTCGATGAAGCCATCGGAGGCGACGCCATGGGACTGATAGAGCGGCAGGCCGACGGCAAGCTGCGCATAGTTGCGGGTGACGATGGCCGGGCCCTGGCCGAAGCCGGGGTTCAGCACGGCCTGGATGCCTTCCTTGCCCGTGATGTTGGTGAGCTGCGGCGTCATGTCGGCATCGGTCGGGCCATAGGTCTCGTCCGCCAGAACTTCGATGCCGTATTCGCCGACGATCGCGAGGCATTGCTTGTGCATGGAGGCGCCGAAACCGTCGGAACCGGAGATCATGCCGATCTTGGTGAAGCCGCGTTTCTTCATGTCTTCGAAGATCTTGGCGCAGGCCATGCGGTCGGTGTGCGGCGTCTTGAAGGTGTAGGGCTTGACCGGATCGATGATTTCGATGGCGCCGGCAAGCGAAATGAACGGAACTTCCGCGTCTTCGAACACCTGCAGGGCGGCCATGGAGGTGCCAGTGGTGGTGCCGCCGATGACAGCGACGACTTCGTCGTCTTCGACAAGGCGGGTGGCGAAGGTGCGGGCCTTGTTCGGATCGCCGCCATCGTCATAGATGATCAGCTCGATCTTCTCGCCATTGACGCCCCCGGCCGCATTGATCTCGTCGACCAGCAATTTCAAGGTCTTGGCCTCGGGATCGCCGAGGAACGAGGCCGGGCCGGTTTCCGACACGGTGGCACCGATCTTGATATCGGCGAGCGCGGGACCGGCAAAACCGAGGATGACGGCAAGTGCGGTGGTAGTGATCAGTTTCATGGTTATCTCCTCCCAAGAGAACGGAAAACGAAAAGGTGAACTCTTCCTAGGCGGCCAGCGGACGACGCCACATGGCCACGCGGAAACGGTTTGCGACGAAGGCGGCGTCCGTCAGGCTGGCATTGCCGGCCGGATTTGCCCCCGTGACATGGAAATCGCTGAAGGCGGCGCTCTGGTTGACGAAGATGCCGCCCGTCAAATTGACGGAAAGATTGACGCCGGCCGAAGCGAAAGCATCGGCGGCCGCATGAATCCGCGCCTCGTCGGTATCGTAGAGCGCGGCGGTGATCGCGCCCTTGCGGCGGGCAAGCCCGGCTGCGCGGCGCACCCCATCCTTGCCATCGGCCACCGCGACCACGAAGGCGATGGGGCCGAAACGCTCCTCCTCATGAACGGTCGTCTCGTCGGCATCGACGGCGAGGATCAGGGGCGTGGCGCTACGGGTGTTGCCGTCGGCAAGCGCCGCGCTGTCGCGGACGATGCGGCCGAGCGGACGCGAGGCCTCGACCCGTGCCAAGGTCGCCGGGTTGGCGAGCGCGCCGCAGACGCCGGCCGCGCGGGCCGGATCGGCCAGCAGTCCATCCACGGCAGAGGCGATGCCTTCAGCGACCGCGTCGAAACTCTTGTGGCCTTCATTGGTCTCGATGCCGCCGCGCGCCACATAAATGTTCTGCGGCGCGGTGCACATCTGGCCGCTGTAGAGCGACAGCGAGAAGGCGATATTGGCGCACATCCCGGCGAAATCGTCGGTCGCGGCGATCACGATGGAGTTGACGCCGGCTTCTTCGGTATAGACGTCGGCATCGCCCGCATTTCCGCGCACCCAGGCGCCAAAGGCGTTGGAGCCGGTGTAATCGACGATGGCGACGGCCGGATGCTGCACCAGTTCGCGGGTGATTTCCGCGCCGGGCGCATCGGCGGCGAGAACAACGATATTGGCCGGATAGCCCTCTTCCGCCAGCACGGCGCGGGCGACGGCGACGGTCAACGCCACCGGCAGGATCGCGCCCGGATGCGGCTTGACGACCACGGTGTTGCCGGTCGCAAGGCTTGCGAACAGGCCGGGATAGCTGTTCCAGGTCGGGAAGGTGTTGCAGCCGATGACGAGGGAAACGCCGCGCGGCACGATGCGCCAGTGCTTCTCCAGAACGATCGGCTCGCCCCTGCCCTGCGGCTTCGTCCAGACGGCGCGGCCGGGGGTGCGGGTCATTTCGGCAAAAGCGTAAGCCACGGCTTCCAGACCGCGATCCTGCGCATGCGGGCCACCGGCCTGAAACGCCATGGCGAAGGCCTGTCCCGTCGTGTGCATCACCGCATTGGCCATCTCGAAGCTCATGCGGTTGAGGCGGGCGAGGATTTCAAGACAGATGCCGACGCGATCTTCCACGCTTGCAGCGGCCCAGGCGGGCGCGGCCTCTACGGAGGCGGCGATCAGTTTTTCGGCGTCGGCCGCCGGATAGGTGATGCCGAGCGCGGGGCCGAAGGGAGAAACTTCCGAACCGACAGCGCCGGTTGCGGGATGGCCGGCAAGCTCGAAGGGCACGCCAAGGCGCGCCTCATAGGCGGCAAGGCCGTCGTCCTTGGCGGTCTCGCCATAGATCTTGCCGCTCGGGATTTCGGAATAGGCGGACCAGTAGCCGCGATCCTGCGCCGCGGCCAGCGCCGCATCCAGTGTCGCACGATGACGATCGAACAAGTCGCTCATTTTTCCGGTTCCTCCCTGCCAGTGCGTTTATAATTGACTGACCGGCCGGTTTATGCAACTGTTTTTTTCGACAGCCACCGATGGGAATGGTGGCAGGGAGGAAAAATGGCCTTATCCGATACCGTTCTGTCGGCGCTTTCCGAGGGCGTCCTGAGCCTGACGCTCAACCGTCCTGACAAGCTGAACTCATTCAACGAAGAGATGCACTTCGCGCTGCGCGAAGGTTTCGAGCGCGCCCATGCGGATGCCGACGTCCGCGCCGTTCTCCTGACGGGTTCCGGCCGGGGTTTCTGCGCCGGGCAGGATCTCGGCGACCGCGATCCGCGCAAGGGCGGCCCGGCCCCGGACCTTGGCCAGACCATCGAAGTCTTCTACAATCCGCTGCTGCGGCTGATGCGCAGCCTGGAAAAGCCGATCATCTGCGCCGTCAACGGCGTGGCAGCCGGCGCTGGCGCCAATATCGCCTTTGCCTGCGACATCACGCTCGCGGCGCGCTCCGCCCGCTTCATCCAGGCCTTCGCCAAGATCGGACTTGTGCCCGATTCGGGCGGTACCTGGAGCCTGCCGCGGCTGATCGGTGAAGACCGCGCCAAGGCGCTGGCGCTGACCGCCGAGCCGCTTTCGGCCGAAACCGCCGCCGACTGGGGCCTGATCTGGCGCGTTGTCGACGATGCCCTGCTGATGGAAGAGGCGACAGCGCTCGCAACGCGCCTTGCCGCCGGCCCGACCAGAGGCCTCGGCATGACCAAGATGGCCATTCAGGCCGCCGCCACCAATTCGCTTGACCAGCAACTCGATCTCGAACGCGACCTGCAGCGGCAGGCCGGCCGCAGCGACGACTATGCCGAGGGCGTCACCGCCTTCCTCGAAAAGTGCAAGCCGGAGTTCAAGGGACGATGAGCGGCCTTTCCGAAGCAAAAGCAGCCGTTGCATCCGAAGACCTCTCTCCGGAAGCGCTGGCAAAAGCCTGCGCCGATGCCATGTGGGCGGACGACAACGCCACGCAGCGGCTCGGCATGACGCTCGATCATGTCGCACCGGGCATGGCGACCATCGGCATGGCGATCACGGCTGACATGACCAACGGCCACCGCACCTGCCATGGCGGCTATATCTTCACGCTGGCGGATTCGGCCTTCGCCTTTGCCTGCAACACCTATAACCAGCGCACGGTCGGCCAGCATTGTTCGATCAGCTATATCGCGCCGGCCTTCGAGGGAGACCGGCTGTCGGCCGTGGGACGGGAGGTCTCGCGGCGCGGCCGCGGCGGCATCTACGACGTGCAGGTCACCAACCAGCACGGCGAGGTCGTTGCCGAATTCCGCGGCCATTCGCGCACCGTCAAGGGAACCCTTTTGCCGGCTTGAGCCCGGCTCCCATCCATTTCGTGTTTCGGAGGAGATATCCATGGAAGACCTTTCACCCCGCCCCGGCGATCTCGAAACGATCGAAACCGCCTCGCGTGACGAACTTTCGGCGCTGCAGCTGGAGCGCATGCGCTGGTCGCTGACCCACGCCTATGAGAATTCGGATTTTTACCGCGCCCGGTTCGACGAAGCGGGCGTGCATCCGTCCGAGTTGAAGACGCTCGCCGATCTCGCGAAATTCCCCTTCACCACCAAGAAGGATCTGCGCGACACCTATCCTTTCGGCATGTTCGCCGTTCCCCGCGAAAAGCTGGTGCGCATCCACGGCTCGTCGGGCACCACCGGCAAGCCGACCGTCGTCGGCTACACCGCGAAGGACATCGACACCTGGGCGGATGTCGTCGCGCGCTCGATCCGCGCGGCCGGCGGCCGGCGCGGCGATATCGCCCACATCGCCTATGGCTACGGCCTGTTCACCGGCGGTCTCGGCGCCCATTACGGCGCTGAAAAGCTCGGCTGCACCGTCGTCCCGATGTCGGGCGGCATGACCGAGCGGCAGGTGACGCTGATGCAGGATTTCAAGCCGCGCATCATCATGGTCACCCCCTCCTACATGCTGTCGATCCTCGACGAGTTCCGCCGCCAGGGCATCGATCCGCGCGAAAGCTCGCTCGCCGTCGGAATCTTCGGGGCAGAGCCCTGGACCAACGCCATGCGCGAGGAAATCGAGCAGGCCTTCGACATGCACGCCGTCGATATCTACGGCCTGTCGGAAGTGATGGGTCCGGGCGTCGCCAGCGAATGCGTCGAGACCAAGGACGGCCTGCATATCTGGGAAGACCATTTCTATCCCGAGATCATTGACCCGGTAACGGGCGAAGTTCTGCCGGATGGCGAGATGGGCGAACTGGTGTTCACGACGCTCACCAAGGAAGGCCTGCCGATCATCCGCTATCGCACCCGCGACCTGACGCGGCTCCTGCCGGGGACGGCGCGCTCCATGCGCCGCATCGAGAAGATCACCGGCCGTTCCGACGACATGATGATCCTGCGCGGCGTCAACGTCTTCCCGACGCAGATCGAGGAACAGATCCTGAAATGTCGCGGGCTCGCCCCGCATTTCCAGATCGAGCTTGTGCGCGCCGGCCGCATGGACGGCATGATCGTCCATGTCGAATGCACCGTCGAGGCGGCCCATGAGGAAGCCCGGCTGCATTCGGCGAAGGAGCTTGCGCACTATATCAAGAGCATCGTCGGCGTCAGCACCAAGATCAACGTCAACGATCCCGGCGGCGTCAAACGTTCGGAAGGCAAGGCGACCCGCGTGGTGGACAACCGCCCCAAGGGATAAAAACCCAAAGCATGTCTCGTGAAAGTGTATGGCGATTTCGCGAAAAGACTTGCGCAAAACAAGGACCTGAAGCGTGCGAGCCGATCTGAAAGATCGTGACACGCTTCAAGGGGATTTGCCGCAACATGCGGATTGCATATATAGGAAAATCATGGAGTGGCCCGTTTTCGGGCCACGTCCGCCAGAAATGAGAGTGAGTCCATGGCACGCACGCGCGCAGTCGATTTCGAGGAAAAACAGAGGAGCATTCTCGACTGCGCCGCGGCCGTCTTTGCCGAGCTCGGCATGGAAAAGGCCTCGATGGCTCAGATCGCGACGCGCAGCAACGTTTCCAAGGCTCTGCTCTACCACTATTACCCCAGCAAGGATGCGCTGATCTTCGATATCATCCGCACCCATCTGGAGGAGCTGGAAGCCGGCGTCGAGGCGGCCGACAGGCCGGATCTGGAACCGGAGACGCGCCTGCGTCTTCTCGTACGGCAGGTGCTGGAAAGCTATCGCGGCGCCGACAACCAGCACAAGGTCCAGCTCAACGGCACCAGTGCGCTGTCGGCAGAGCAGCTTTCCGAGCTTCGCGCCATCGAACGGCGCGTCGTCAAGCGCTTCTCGGCGGTTATAGACGCCATCAATCCCGGTCTCAACGCGCAGAAACCGCTGCTGATGCCGGTTACCATGTCGCTGTTCGGCATGATGAACTGGGTCTATATGTGGTTCCGCCCCGGCGGGCAGATCAGCCGCGAGGACTATGCCGATCTGGCGACGACGCTCATTCTCGAGGGCGTGAAGGCGGTTCGATAGGGCTGTCCCCTCCCGCAGCCAGGGAGATAGGAACAACCAGCATCAGGCAGATGCGTCATCCGGCCCGACGAAATCCGGCAGGAACTTCTTCCCCTCCGCCGCCAGGAAACTTTCGAAAGCGGAAATCAGCGGCGTCATCGCCCGGTCGGTACGGCTGACGGCAAACCATTGCCGGCGAATCGGCAGACCGACCACATCGAGTATGGCAAGCTTTCCCGCCTGCACTTCCGCCGCCACGCTATGGGCGGCCAGAAACGCCACGCCGTTGTCGGAGAGGATCGCCTGCTTGATATCCTCGATCGATTCCATTTCCGTGTTCGGACCATCCGCCCGCCCCGGAATTTCGCTCATGAACCGGTCGAAGAAGACGCGGGTGCCGGAATCGGGGCTGCGCAGATAGAAATGTTCGCGCGCGATCTCCGCTTTCGAGATCGCATGCCGGCCGACAAGCGGATGATGGCGGGCGCTGACGGCAACGAGCGAATGTTCCCCGAAGATCGCGGCGCGCACCGAAAACTCCCGCGGCGGACGGCCCAGCAAGGCGACGTCGAGCGTCCGGTTGCGCAGGCGCTCGACGGTTTCGGCCCGCCGCTCGATGACAAGCTCCAGATCGATGTTCGGATAGGCGGCGGCAAAGCCGGCCAGCATCGGCTCGGCGAAATACCGGACCGTCGAGACGGCACCCACGGCAATGCGGCCGCGTTTCACGCCCTTGAAGGCGTCCAGCTCTTCCTCCAGAACGGCAAGCCGCTCCTCGATATCGCGTGCGGCGGACAAAACCGCATGGCCCGCCTCCGTCGGAAACATGCCATGCGCCATGCGGTCGAACAGCGGAACGCCGGCCTCAGCCTCGATCTGCTTGAGCTGCAGCGTCACGGCCGGAGCCGTCAGCCCCAGCACTTTCGCGGCGCCCACGATCTTTCCCTGTTTCTCGATCGCGCGAATGGATTTCAGCTGGCGAAACGTTATATTTTTCATGAGCAGACCATAAAAAAACTTAATGCCAAGGTAAAGAGATTAAAATTTACTTTGGGGCGGGTATGGTTGATTTTGAATGTCAGCAGGTTAGCCCCTCAGACAATCCGCGCCGGGCGGTCGGCATCTGCAGAATCGTTCGAAACATCAAGGGATAAGAGAAATGAAAGCAGCAATCAGGAGCGGTCTGCTGGCGCTGGCCGCCATATGTCTTCCGGCCGTCGCCCATGCCCATACCGGCGTCGGTCACGCAGCCGGCCTCGTCCACGGCTTCATGCATCCGATCGGCGGCGTCGATCATGTGCTGGCCATGGTTGCCGTCGGCCTGTTCGCCTCGATCCTCGGCGGCCGCGCGCTCTGGCTGGTGCCGATGAGCTTCGTGGCGATGATGGCCGTCGGCGGCATCCTCGGCATGCAGGGTGTCAACGTTCCGTTCGTGGAGATCGGCATCGCCGCTTCCGTTATCGTGCTCGGCCTTGCCGTCGCGCTGCGCTGGAACCCGCCGACGGCGGCGGCCATGGGCGTCGTCAGCCTGTTCGCGATCTTCCACGGCCATGCGCACGGCGCCGAAATGCCGCTCGACGCCTCCGGCCTGCATTATGCCGCCGGCTTCATGGCCGCGACCGCGCTGCTGCACATCGCCGGTATCGGCCTCGGCGTCGGCATTGGCCGCATCAGCGCACATTCGACGGCCGCCATGCGCTTCGGCGGCGGCGCGATGGCCCTTGCAGGCGTCGGCCTTCTCGCCGGCTATATCTGAGACTTTCCGTCCCAAGGAAATTCTTGCCAAGACGACAAAAGGCCGTCCACTCGGGCGGCCTTTTGTCGTTTAAATCTCCATAGACCTTGCGATGAAGGCCGGGAGGAATCTCTTAGCGGCGCTTGAGAGCCCGGCGGAAGGCGGCTTCGTCGATCCCGAGGGTCTGGAGGGCGCTGGTCGAGGGCGTGCGGCGCTCGCGGGTTGCCGCGGCGCACTCCTGCGCGGCGCTGAAGAGGTTCATGCCATCCTTGAAGCCGCCGAACATGCTGCTGAACCAGGTCGTGTTTACAGTGCGTGCCACCAGCGTCGTCATATCTCATCTCTCCGTTCTATATGCACAGCATATAATGTTGCGGCGCAACGAAGAAAAGAGCAGCACAAACAGGCCTGCCATGCATCAACCGCATGGCAGGCTGAAGCCGCCCGACCTCATGGCCAGGCGGTTGTCTCAACCTATCCCGTCCGGCGCGGCGCAGCCGCGCGCAGTCTCAGATGACGAAGCTCTCCATGGTTTCCGGCGCGAAGATATCCTCCGCGCACAGCTTCCGTTTCGACAAGCCCTGCTCGTAGGAGTAGCGCAGGAAGGTATCGAGCGTTTCCCGGTTCTGCTTGAAGCCGTAGCTCCAGTAGTCGTCGCCCATCAGCCGCCGGGCATCCTCGACATGGGCGCTGAGCCAGGGCAGCATGACCTTCAGCGCCGCCGTTTCCTGCAGCTCGCGATAGACGCGGCGCTGCGCCTCGGCGAAGGCCTTGTAGAGCGACTGCGCGATCCAGCGGTGGGCCTCGTAGACCTCGCGGCGGATGACGATCGTGTGCATGATCGGAAAGATATTGGTCTTGCGGAAATAGGCGCGCTCGACATCGACGAAGTTTTCGAACAGCCGCCGGACCTTTTGCCCATCATAGGAGGAAGGCTTGCGGGCCGTGTAAAGCGCGTCGATGTCGCCATCGCGCAACATCGCCGATAGGGTCTGCTGCGGCCCCAGCCGGTTGAGCCGGATATGGCCCGGCAGGTCCAGCGGCAGCTTTTCCGGCCGGTTCGGTTGCTCCTCGCCGCCGGCGTAATAGGTCACGTCATCGACCTTGACCCCGTATTCGTCCGACAGGATGCCCCGGATCCACACCGGCGCCGTCATCTGGTATTCCGGCGTGCCCACCTTCTTGCCCAACAGATCGCGCGGCTCGTTGATGCCGGCATCGGCGTTCACATAGATCGAGGAATGCCGGAAATAGCGCGACGGGAATACCGGAATGGCCACGAAGGGTCGGGGATCGGAGAAGCACGACATGACGTAGGAGGAAAGCGACATCTCCGCGATGTCGAATTCCCGATGGCGCAGCATGCGGAAGAAGGTCTCTTCCACCGGCATGTTCAGGAAGACCAGATCTATGCCGTCGGGAGCGATCGTCTTGTCCATAAGGGGGCGCATCCGGTCGTAATCCCAACAACCGAACGACAAACGTAGCAGCGAACTCAGCATCTTCTCCCTGGCATTTCCGAGGACGGAGCGGCCAACCTTCGCGGCGCCCTGTCAGGGGCGGCTTACGCGCGGTTCCTCAAGGCCTTCTGTCCTGTCCTCCCGTTTCGATGGGGCGATCATCGAACGCGGGGGAACGAATGTCCAAGATAAAACCTATAGGCAAGCTCAAACAAAATTCGCTTGCTCGGACGGGATAAGCCTGTCGATCGTATAGGCGTAGGGTCCGACTTCCGTCGTCAGCCGGTCGACCATGCGGTCGATGAAGGCGAGAAAAGGCTTTTCGTCGGCAAAGCCGCGATGGCTGGGATGGGCGAGAAAAAGCGTGCGCTTCACCGCCGGGCGAACGATGCGCCGGGCAACGATCTGCTCTTTCTTCACTTCCTCGGCGACGATGCCGTAGGGCATGATGCTCTGGGCGACCCCATGCAGCACCAGCGCCTTGATCGCCTCGTTGGACTGCACCTGATAGGTGATCTTCACATCGAGGGAGAGCCGCGAGGCCGTTTCCTGCACGCGCCGCCAGATGATGTCGCGGTTGGAAACCAGCGCAAGATCCCCTTCCACGGCCCTGCGGAAAGAGATGTCGCCGTCCTGCGGCTTGCCGTTGGGGGCGGAGACATGGAGCAGGTCTTCTTCCAGCAACGCGATGCGGCGGATGCCGGGATTGTCCTCGATGTCGTAGGCAAGCACATAATCGAGTTCGCCCCGTTCCAGCGCATCGGTCAAGACGAAGCTCAGTTCCTCCACCACTTCCAGCGCGATGTTCGGCAACTGGGCATTCGCCTCGACCAGCAGTTCGGTCCCGATCAGCTTCAGGATGCTGGGCGTCGCGCCGAAGCGGATGCGGACCTTCTCGCCCCCGAGCGCGATCAGGTCGCGCCGCGTCTCCTCGATGCGCTGCAGGATCTCGATCGCGCGCTCGTAAAGGAGCATGCCTGCCGGCGTCGCGCTGACCCCGCGCGAATGGCGGTCGAGCAGCTGGATTTGCAGATTGTCCTCGAGATTGCGGATCTGGATGCCGAGCGCCGTCTGCGCCAGATTGAGCTGTTCGGCCGCGCGGGTAATGTTGCCGACTTCAACGACTTTGACGAAATAGGCGAGCTGCCGCAGCTTCATTGCATGTCCCAGCATGTGGTTCTCAGTAAAACTGATCGAAATGAACCTGGGCCGATGGCACGCCGAGGTCAACCAGCATCTTCTGGATCGCCTGCCCCATCAACGGCGGCCCGGCAAAGTAGATCTCGCAATCACGCAGCCGGTCCGAAAACATTTGCTCGGCAACCTCGTGCACGAAGCCGCGATGTCCCTCCCAGCTATCGTCGCCGCCGGCCGAGATCACCGGGTGATATCGAATATGGCTTCCGAAACTTGGCAGCTCGGCCAGCATATCCTCGCCGCAGATATCCTGCGCGGTGCGCCCGCCATAGATGAAATCGACCGTGCGGCCGGCAAAGCGCGACGAAGCGGCCGCGGCCCGGCTGACCGAGATCATCGGGGAAAGCCCCGAACCGCCGGCAAGACAGATGATGTCGCGCTCGGCTTCCTCGCGGAAATAGGCCATGCCGTAGGGACCGTCGATGCCGATCCGGTCGCCGACCGAAAGCCCGTCGAACAGCTTGCCGGTCGCAGCCCCGCCCGGCACGCGGCGAATCTGGAAATGCCATTCGGCCGCATCGGTATTGGCCATGGAATAGGCACGGCTGCCCTTCACGCCATCAAGGTCGAGCAAAGCATACTGACCCGCAAGGAATTGCACCGGCTTGTCGAGCCTGAAGCGGAATTCGCGGATGTCATGGGTGACGTCGCGCATGGCCACGAGAACGCCCGCCTGGCGCACCGGCGGAAACTGGCTCACATAGTGCGGCATGAACCTCAGCTTGACGGTGCAGTCGCCGAGCGGGCGGGCCTGGCAGCCGAGGCGGCGTCCCCTCTCCCGGTCGCGGTCGCTCAGGCCCGGCGCATCGGCGCGCAATTCCTCGATCTCGCCTTCCAGAAGATCGAAGCGGCAATTGCCGCAGGAACCGACGTTGCATTCATAGGGGAAACCCAGTCCGGCCCGGAGCGCCGATCGCATGATCGTATCGTCATCTGCGCATTGCCACTGGGTATCGCTTCCCTTGACTGCAATCGTCGGCATTTTTCAACTCCCTAGGTCATGATGGTAGGCCGCCGTGTATCCAAGGCGGGATGATATGGTTGCAACGGCCGCCATGAGCGGCTGCGAAAAGCTTTCGAGCGCCTCCATCGACAGCCGCTGGAGAGGCCCTGCGATGCCGACCGCGCCGATGACGGCGCCGGTGGAATCGCGCACGGGTGCCGCGATGCCGCGAATGCCGGGTTCGTTTTCCTCGTCCTCGAAAGCGAAGCCGCGCTCGCGCACGTCAGCGAAGATCGCCCTCAGCCGCTCCGGATCGATGACCGACTTCGGCGTGCGGCGCTTCAGCGGCCCGGCCAGCATCTCCTCCACCACCGAGGGCGGCGCGAAGGCGAAGATCGCCCGGCCGACGGCACTGCAGTAAGCGGGCTTGCGCGCGCCGAGATCCGATTTCATCGCCAGCGCCTGCGGGCTTTCGAGATCGTAGATGTGCATCACTTCGCCCTCGGAGGGGATGCCGAGAATGATTGTCTCGCCCGTCAGCTTGCGCAGGTCGAAAAGATACGGCCGCGCCTCGTTCGGCAGATCCATGCGCCGGCGAACCAGCGTACCGAGCGCGAAGAGACCGACGCCGAGCCGGTAGCGCTCCGTCTGCGGGTTCTGCTCCAGAAGCCCTTCGGCCACCAGCGTCTGGGCAAGCCGGTGCACCGTGCTTTTCGCCACCTTCAGCTTCTTCGCCAGCGCGCTGACGCCGATTTCCACCTCGCTTTCGGAAAAGGCCTTGAGGAGATGGATGGCGGTCGCCACGGACGAGAGACGGTTCCGCGTGGCGCGGCCCTTGTCCTCATGCGCAGTCTGCTTCTTGGGTGAGTTCATGATCAGGTCATCCGTTCGTAGGCTCATGGCTCGTCCTTAACACAGTTCCGCCAGTTTCCCACAACGCCGCTCGAACGATCTCAGACCCTTAGCGCGCTCAGCATTTCGCTGACATATTCGACGCCGTTCGAAATCACGAGCATGGCCGCGAAAGGCCTGATGTTGATCAGCGTACGCGAGAGCACCTCGTAGGGAACCTCCGGCGCGCTGAGCACAAGCCCGGTCGGCAGCTTGTTGCGCACGAAACAGGCATTGCCGACGACTTCGGCCGCCTCGGCGGCCGCCCCCGCGGTCGCCACCATGACGATCACGTCGGCATCGCCGACCTCGTCGGCGAGATTGACGCGCTTGCCGTCCATGCCCTCGAGCACGGCATCGACCGGCAGCATGTGCAGCCTGTCGCTCACGGGCCTGGTTTCGACATAGGCAAGGAAATGCGCGTCGTTCCATTCCCGCTCTGCAAGCTCGCGCAGCGCCTCGAAACTTGGCGCATCGAGCGCGATGATGCGCGACGTGCGCGGCCGCGAGTTGGGATAGCTGATGCGGAAGCGGGCTTCCTCCGCGGAGCTGAAGCGGGCGCTTTCACTCATTCCAAGCTGCATGGGATGATCTCCTCCATCCGAAGCGATTGTTCTCGCCGTGGGCCGGTCCTCCTTGCAAAAGGGCCGGCCTCGCTTTTCCCAGATTGCCTCAGACGCTCGTCGGCGCCTTGCCATGGATGACGACCAGCGCCTCTTCGGCGACATCGACATAGGACTTGTCGACCGGCAGCACGATTGCCGCGGAGCGGACGCGATGATGGGCCGGATCGACGCCGGGAGGCGTGATGCCCTTGTCGCGGAACGCGCGCGCCGCCTTCATCAGCCGGTGGCGGGCCATGATGATGCCGTTGTCGGTCGAGACGAGGTTTTCCTTCGAGCGGTCGACGATCGGCCCCATGCTTTCCTGCAGCGAGGCGTCCTGCATGGCGATGCCTTCGACGCCGGAATAGGTCGTGCCCTTGCGCTGGGCTTCGCGGTCCATCAGGTAGTCGTTGTCCTTGTTGGCGGCCGGGCGGTAGGTGCCGGGCACATAGGCGACATGGATGCCCTTGCCGTCGATCATCGCCTGACGCTCGTCCTTGGTCAGCGCCCGTTCCGGACGGTAGTCGAAGCTCCAGGCCCAGCAGTTCTCGTCATCGATCGGAATCCAGAAGTGGCCGTGGACCGGGTGGTTGCCGCGCGGCGGAACCATGGTGAAGGACGGCATGACCCAGGGGGTGACACGCCAGTAGTAATGGCCTTCCTCGGCATTGCGGCGCGCGCCGATATAGAGGCCGCCCTCGCTGTCGGTCACTTCGAAGAACGGACGGGCATCCGACATATTGTATTTGTTGCCGCGTGCGCCCTTGAAGAGCGGGTCGCTGTTGAGGCTGCCGCTGTGCAGCCAGGAAACGTGGCTGGAATCGATGCCGCCTTCCATGGCTTGCAGCCAGTTGCACTCCTGCCAGCGCTTGGAGGTGAAGGTCTGCTCGGCGGGAACGAGCGAGAATTCCCATTCCGGATGCGGCGGCTCCTTTTCGGCCGGCCCCATGTAGGTCCAGAGAATATCGCCGATCTTGATGAGCGGATAGGATTTCAGCTTGATCTTGCCGCAATAGCCGCTTTCCTTCGGCTCGGAGGGCACGTCCACGCACTGGCCGGTGCGATCGTATTTCCAGCCGTGATAGGGGCAGCGCAGACCACCCTGCTCATTGCGGCCGAACCATAGCGAAACGCCGCGATGGGCGCAGAACTCGTCGATGAGGCCATAGCGGCCCTCGCTGTCGCGGAAAGCCAGCAGGCGTTCGCCGAGAAGCTTGACCCGCACCGGCGCACAGTCGTTGTCCGGCAGCTCTTCGGCGAGCAGCGCCGGGATCCAGTAACAGCGGAACATTTCGCCCATCGGCGTGCCGGGGCCTGTCTGCGTCAATAGATCGTTCTGTTCCTTCCTCAGCATTCTCTTTCCTCCAGATCGGGGCTGCCTGCGCAGCGCCCCCGTTTGCCTTTGCCGTCCCGCTCTCCGCCCGATGGCCGGGGCTTGACGTTCTCGAATGATCCGCTATTCTTCGTTTTGTTCCTTTATATGGAACGATGTTTCTTTTTAAGGAACGTACTCGCTGAAGACGGCGCCGTCAAGCGCCGCATTTCTCTCGAAGGAGGAGCCGGGAAATGGCCGAGGCATGCACCAGGATCAGGCTGTGTTCGACTGACGATGTGGATTGGGACAGCGCCATCCGCGTCGAGGAGGGTGACCTCATCCTCGCTGTGTTCAACGTCAACGGCGTGTTCTACGTCACGGACGACCTGTGTACGCACGGACCGGGCTCGCTCTCGGAAGGCTATCTCGAAGGTCACACGATCGAATGCGACTTCCACAATGGTTCGTTCGACGTGCGCACCGGCGAAGTCGTCACCCCGCCCTGCATGCTGCCGGTGAAGACCTACAAGGTGGTCGTCGAAAACAACGACGTTCTGATCGAGGTCTAGAACTCCACCAGCAAGGCAATCCACTTGTGGTACGAGTAAATTCGTATAATATGGGATTTATTAAAAGTGGAGGATGACATGGCACAACACAAACATGCGGATCATCAGACGGACGCGCTTCCTTCGGAAGACGCGCTCCGGCTCGATGTATCCATGAGCACGCGGCTGCTCAACAGTATGAAAATTCTGGAATATAGCGGCCATGTCTCCGCGCGCCTGCCGGGCGGCGACACGTTCCTGATCCAGCCGCAAACCAAGAGCCGCGCCGAGGTCAGCCCGGAAGATCTTCTGGTCTGCGACTTCGACGGCAAGGTGGTTGCCGGCCCATCCGGCGTCAAACCGCCTTCTGAAGTTTTCCTTCATTGTGAGATTTATCGTGCGCGGGAAGACGTCAACTCGATCGCGCATTTCCATCATGATGTGACGAATGTCTTCACGCTGGTCGAGGATGTGCCGCTGCTCGCCTTCAAGAACCACGCGATCCGCTGGAAGAGCGGCATCCCGGTCCATGCCGATCCGGCCCATGTCGACGACGCCGAGCGCGGACGCGGCATCGTCAGGACGCTCGGGCCGCACCATGCCATGCAGATCCGCGCCCATGGCCAGATCGTCACGGCGGAAACCGTACGCGGCGTATTCATTGATTCGGTCCATCTCGTGGAAAACGCCGAGGCCGCCTACCGCGCCTGTTCGCTGGGCAAGCCCAAGCCGCTGACCGAGGAGGAGATCGAATCCTTCTCCCACAGTTTTCGACGCGGCCATCACATCCGCAAGCTCTGGAGCTACTACACGCTCGGCGCCGTCCGCGAAGGTGTGTTCCCGGAAAGCTGGGCCGCCTGACAGCCATCGAAACCGCTTGATGGCCGCGCGCACCTGACACACAATGGCCGCTGATTTCGCCCCTGACGCGGAATCGGCGGCGGCTCTCGCCGCCTGCAAAGCCGAGTCGAGATATATGCCGTTGCAAGACCGTCCCCATTCCATTCCGATACTCCGCGAAACAGCACGCTTGTTCCCTCTTTTCCCCAGCGAAAAGAAGATGGACATCGCTCGCGGGAGGCATCCGCTTGAACAGCCATGAAAAGATGCTCGGCCTTCTCGACCTGTTCGACGGCGAGGAGAATGCGGTCACCGTCACCATCGACGAGATGCACGAAAGGCTCGGTTATACCCGCTCGACCCTCTATCGCTACCTGAAGACCTTGACCGACGCGGGCCTGCTGACCTCGCTTCCTTCCGTTGGCTATATGCTCGGCCCCCGCATCGTCGAACTGGACTACAAGATCCGCACCGGCGATGTGCTGATCAAGGCCGCCCGCCCGGTCATGGAGGAACTGGCAGCGCAATTCCGCGGCATCGCGCTTCTGTGCCGCCGCTATCGCTTCGAGGTGCTCTGCGTCCATCAGGAAAGCGGTACCGACGCGATCCATTCCGGCTATGAGCGCGGCCGCCGCCGCTCGCTTCTGCATGGCGCCGCCTCGCTCGCCATCCTTGCCTACCTGCCCGACCACCAGCTACGCAAATTCCATGGCGACGCCGCCGGCCAGTTCTCCCAGGCCGGTTTCGGCAACACGCTGAAGGACGCCAAGGCGATCCTGCGCGAACAACGCCATCGCGGCTGGGTCAGCACCGCCGGCGACGTCACCCCCGGCGTCACCGGTATCGCGGCCCCTGTCTTCGACGGCCGCTCGGAAATTCTCGGCAGCCTCAGCCTCACCCTGCCAGACGGGCAGTTGCAGGCGAAACCCCTCGACGATATCGCCGAGCGTGTCGCCTTCTGCGCAGGCGTGATCTCCAAAACCATCGCCTATAGCTGAACTGCGTCTATCGCGTCCGGTCAGAAACAAGCCCTTTCCGAAATCGCACTACCGCGCCTTCGGGCATCTGCTAGCGTCTTGTCCAACCGGGAGAGGGGGTGCATAGCTGTGCCCTGAAAACGGATGTCAGAGACATCGAATGCCCTCCCGCAAATTTTGGATTTGAGAGGAGAGAGCGATGCACCAGGATCCACTCGGCGGCGGCACCGGTACGCACTGGCATGAGCCGGCCGGCAACAAGAAGGCCGGCTTGGGCGAGTTCAAGAAGCAGCCCACGCCCTATGACCAGTTCATGGTCGACGAAGGCATCCCGATCTTCCGCGATCTCGGTATCTCCAACGTCCGCGACTTGCCGCTCGCCCCGTGGAAGCGCACCGGCGGGCGCGGTTCCTACATGCAGCTTTACGGCACCGAGACCAAGTGGGGACATCACGTCGTTGAAGTGCCAGCCGGCGGCGCGCTCAATCCCGAAAAGCATATGTACGAGGAAATCTACATCGTCGTCGAAGGCCGCGGCTCGACCGAGGTCTGGCTCGAAGGCGAAGGCAAGAAGCATGTCTTCGAATGGCAGCAGGGCTCGATGTTCTCGATTCCGATGAACGCCTGGCACCGCATCGTCAACGCCACCAACAAGCCTGCGCTGCTGATGGGCGGCACCACCGCGCCGAACGTCCTGAACCAGATCAACAATGTGGAAGCGGTCTTCAACAACCCCTTCGTCTTCCGCGACCGTTTCTCCGGCGCCGACGACTTCTACAAGTATCGCGAGGAGATCGAGCCCGATCCGGTGCGCGGCCTTGCCATGCGCCGCACCAACTTCCTGCCGGATGCGGTCAATTGCGACCTGCCGCTCGACAACCGCCGCTCGCCCGGCTACCGCCGCGTCGAACCGTTCATGACCAACAACCAGTTCTATTTCTGGATCGGCCAGCATGAGAACGGCCGCTATTCCAAGGCGCATGCCCATACCTCGGCGGCAATCCTGATCTGCCTCAGCGGCTCGGGCTACACGTATACCTGGCCGGAAGAATGCGGTGTCAATCCGTGGAAGGATGGCCATGCGCATCGCGTCCGCCGGCTCGACTACGGCCAGTTCGGCATGGTGACGGCGGCGCCCGGCGGCGCACGCTGGTATCACCAGCATTTCAGCGTCTCGAAGGAACCCTTCCGTCTGCTCGCCTGGTTCGGCCCGCACAATCCGGGCCGCGATCCGGGTGCGCCGGGCGAGAAGCACACGGACTACACCGCCATCAACGTCAACGAAGGCGGCACCGCCATCCCCTACTGGATGGAAGATCCGCATATCCGCCAGGAATACGAGGCGCTTCTGAAGAAGAACGGTGTCGAGGTGCGCATGAAGCCGGAATGGTACGAAAAGCCGGCGGATACGACCTCGAAGATGTCCGACGTCGTCTGATCCATGGCCGACGACGAGGAAGAACAGGGCGGCCGCATATTTTTTTCGAATATCGGCCGCAGCATGGAGCTGGAGGACGAGATCGTGCTGACGAGCGTCGGCATCGATATCGGCTCCTCCACCTCCCATCTCGCCTTTTCGCGCATCGTGCTGGAAAGGCTCGATACCCGCTACATGGTGGTCGAACGTACGCTACTGCATCAGTCGGACGTGCTGCTCACCCCCTATAGCGGCGACAACGAGATTGATGCCGACGCGCTGGGCACCTTCATCGCGCAGCAATACGCAGCAGCCGATATTACGCCCGAAGACATCGACACCGGCGCCCTCATCCTGACGGGGGTCGCGGTGCGCCGCAGCAATGCCCGCGCCATCGGGGATATCTTCTCGGCCCAGACCGGAAAATTCGTCGTCGTCAGCGCTGGCGACGGGCTGGAAACCACGCTCGCCGCCTTCGGCTCCGGCGCGGTCACGCGCTCTGCAAAAGGCAATATCCGCGTTCTCAATGTCGATATTGGCGGTGGAACCTCCAAGCTCGCGCTCTGCGAGGGTGGTGCGATCCGCCATATCAGCGCCGTCGATATCGGCGCCCGCGTCATCGCCTTCGACGAAAACCGCCGCATCACCCGCATCGAGGAAGCCGGCCACCATTTCGCCGGCCGCGCCGGTGTTCCCATCGCGCTCAACGCAACGCTTACCGAGGCCGATGCCCGCAAGATCGCCGGCACGATGATCGACTGCCTGTTCGAAGCCATGCAGGGCGGCGAGATGCAGCCGCAGACGATCGCCCTGCACCGTCTGCCGCCCTTGCCGGCAGGCGACCCGCCCGATGTCGTCACCATCTCCGGCGGTGTCTCGGAGTTCTTCTATGCCGAGGAAGAGCAGAGCTTCAGCGATCTCGGCCCCCTGCTCGCCGCAACCCTGCGCGAAAAGCTGGCGGGTTGGCCTCCGCGGCTGGAAGTGCCGCAACAGGGCATCCGCGCCACCGTCGTCGGGGCTTCGCAATATACCGTGCAGGTCAGCGGCAGCACCATCTATGTCGAACCGCTCGGCCTGCTTCCCGTCCGCAATGTGCCGGTGATCAAGCCGCAACTCGCCTTCGATGACGAGATCGACGCCGACGCGATTGCTGAGGCCGTGCGCGATGCCCTGTCCCGCCTCGATCTCGCCGACGGCGAAAGCCCGGTCGGGCTCTGCTACGAATGGCAAGGGTCCGCCAGCTACGGGCGGCTCGACGGTTTCTGCCGGGGGATCGCGGAAGGGTTCCAGCCGATCCTCACCAGGGGCCATCCCCTCATCCTCGTCGGCGAAGGCGATATCGGCGGCCTTGTCGGCATGCACTGCCGCGAGGATACAGGGATCGCAAACGTCGTCTCGATCGACGGCATCAAGCTCGACGAATTCGATTTCATCGATATCGGCGCCATCCTCGAAACCTCCGGCGCCGTGCCTGTCGTGATCAAGTCGCTGGTCTTTCCAAGCCTTGGCCTCGGTCATGAAGCCTTCGACAAGCAATAACCTGCCCGTGCCGCAGGCTGCGACCTCGCCCGAGGCTCGCGGCCCTCAGCCATCAGTGGCCGGTCACCATCGCGGCGAGCGCTGCGGCATCCTCCGGCACTTGGCGGCCGCGCCAGACAATGTGCATGTCCGGCCTGAGCAGGATCAGATCGTAACCATAGATATCCCGCGCCTTCTGCCCTGCGATATCGAGCGCCGCAAAGGGGACGCCGCGTGCCTGAAAGGCCTTCCCGAGCTTGCCGTCGTCGGCGCCGGTCCCGCCGAGCCGCAGCAGCGTATAACCAGGCCCGATCAGATCCTGCACCGCCGCGCCGTTTTCCAGCCAGATGTGCGGCAGGCGCGCGCCCGGCCAGGTCGTCGGGTGATATTCGCGGAAGAGATGTTCCGGCCCGCCCGGCTCGTCGGTGATAACAGGCGAACCGACATAGCGGTATCCCAGCTCCGCGCCGATCATTTCGTTGGTCTTCCGCTGCTCGACATCGGCGACCCGCGCGAGGTTGTCGCGCGTCATCTGCCCTTCAGGCGTCGCGTCGCGAATATCGGGGCGATATTGCGAACGCCACTTGCGCCGGCCGAGCGAGGCGTAGCGCGATGCGCCGACATTCCTGTCGCCCACCTGCCGGCGCTCGATCTCGTAGGACGCGAGAAGATTGGAGCCGCCCCAGCCCTGCAGCGTGGCTGCGAGCTTCCAGCCGAGATCCACCGCGTCACCGACGCCGGTATTCATGCCGAGGCCGCCGGTCGGAATGACGAGATGGGCGGCATCGCCGGCAAGAAACACCCGGCCCGCGCCGTAATGATCCGCAAGCAGCAGGTTCTGCTTCCATTGCCCGACATAGAGCATGCTGTAATCGACCGGCGCACCCACCGCCTTTTCGAACTGGGTGGCCATGTCCTCGTCGCGCTCGACCACGGCATGCAAGGTCCAGTGCTTCGTCGAATCCTGCATGATGAGGAAAGTCGCCTGGCCGTCCGCCACATGGTAATGCCGGCCGCGCCCCGGACCGTCGCCGAGCGGAATGCGGTCGTAGAGCGTCTCGCTGTAATAGAGCGCCTGGCGCAAATGCAGGAGATTGCCCTCGCCGCGCAGCCTGATACCGAGCTGCTTACGCACCGGGCTCGCCCCGCCGTCGCAGCCGACGAGATATTTCGCCCGGATCTCGCTCCTGCCGCCCTTGCCGTCAAGCACGATGGCGGTGACGCCACCCGCAGCCTGCGTGAGCGACAGGAACTCGCAACCATAGCGCACCGTCACCGAAGGCAGCGCTTCCGCCACGAACTTCAACAGCGGCTCCAGCGTGTATTGCGAAATCAGCTGATAGGCCTCGAGCGGCTGGGAGGCGTCCCCGGAGCGCGCGATCTCCTCCAGCGCTTCGGAGACCGAGGCATAGGGCAACCGGAGAAGCGGCGGCTCGTTCATCGCCAGCACGACATAAACATCCATCGGCACCGAGGCATCGAGCCCCGCCGCCCTGATCTTCTTCGACAGGCCCATGCGCCGGAAGATTTCCATGGTGCGCGCATTGCAGCGCTCCATCTTCGGCAGGAATTCCGGGCCTTGCTTCTTCTCGATCAGGGTGCAGCGCACGCCTCTCTGTCCCAGGTCGATCGCAAGCGTCAGCCCGACAGGGCCGGCTCCGACAATGATGACATCGGTTTCATTCATTATGGGATTCCATCAAATAACAGTGATCGGGAGCGGCCGAGGAAAATGCGGCGCAATCCATGCTCTCATAGTAGTCATCGACAAAAATTTTCGTCAATCCGGAAATTTGATAAATCTCATATTTTGAGATTTTATAAAAATCACTGGACAAGCCGGATCGCGTGAAGCATGGTGCTGAAGCAGCCTCCGAGGGGGAGCGCTGCGGGAGGAAAGCATGACGAAAAAGGTGGAGATAACACTGGCCTGTGGCGATTACGAAATCGTCCGCGCCCTCAAGGAAGGCACCGTCAGGCCTGACGGCATCGACCTCACCATCTTGACGGAGATGGATTCCACCACCCGGCACTGGCGTTTTCTGCGCAATCGCGAATTCGACGTGGCCGAGGTTTCGCTCTCCTCCTATATCGCCGCCAAGGGGCGCAACCTGCCTTTCGCGGCGATCCCGGTGTTCCTGCACCGTCGTTTCCGCCACGGCTTCATCTTCACCAACACGGCCAGCGGCATCCGCGAACCGAAGGACCTGATCGGCCGCAAGGTCGGCGTGAAGAACTATCTGGTGACCGCCACCCTCTGGCAGCGCGGCCTCCTGGAAAGCGAATACGGCGTGCCGCATACCGCCATGGATTGGTATGCGGAACTCGATGAGGACGTCGATTTCACCCCGCCTGCGGGCCTGCGGCTTCATCGTCTCGATAACGACAAATCCGTCGAGCAGATGCTGGTCGACGGCGAGATCGACGCCCTTCTTCACCCCGACCTGATCGAACCCATCCAGCGAAGAGATCCGCGCGTCGGCCGCCTGTTCCCCGACTACAAGCGCGAAGAGATCGCCTATTTCCAGCGCACCGGCATCTTCCCGATCATGCATGTGCTGGGCATTCGCCCCGAAATCGTCGAGCGCCATCCCTGGGTGCCGATCAATCTCTATCAGGCCTTCACAGAGGCCAAGCGCATCGCCATGGAACGCATGGAAAACCCGCGCATCGTGCCGCTCGCCTGGTATCGCGAAGCCTGGGAGGAACAGCAGACGATCCTCGGCGACGACCCCTGGGCCTATGGCCTCGGCGAGCAGAACCGCAAGACGCTGGAAACCGCCGTCGGCTACGCCCGTCAGCAGGGTCTGATCGACCGCAGGCTCAGCCTGTCCGAACTCTTCCTCGATCTCTCGCAGGGCCGCAAACGCGGCGACAAACAGCGTGTGTAGCGCCTGCGGCGGCAGCGCCGACGAACGTTTCAAGCCCGTCTGGCAGGCGGCGGACTGCGACGGACAGCCCCGTCGAGGTGAGGAGAAAACCATGCACGAAGACCTGAAGCAGCGGATGATCGAGGCGGGCCGCATTCTCGAACAGGCGGGCCAGGGCGACTGGACGCGCGGGCATATCTCGGTGCGTGTGCCCGACGCGCCCGATCGCTTCTATATGAAAGCGTCCAAGATCGGCCTTGAGGAAATCACCCTCGACAACATCATCACCGTCGGCCTCGACGGCGAGAAGATCGCCGGCGAACACGGCCGTCACAACGAGGTCTATATCCATTCCGAAGTGCTGCGCGCCCGCCCCGATATCAACGCCGTCGTCCACACCCATGCGCCCTATGCGGTCAGTTTTTCCGCGCTCGGCAAGCCGCTGCAGGCTATCGGCCATCCCGGCTCGATCTTCGCCGGGGGACTTCCGGTGTTTTCCGAGACGACCCAGCTGATCACGACAGCCGAGCGCGGCCGCGCCGTTGCAGCAACGCTCGGCGGCCACGACGCCATGCTGCTGCAGAACCATGGTCTCGTCACCGCGGCCCCAACGATCGAGCAGGCCATCTATCTGGCGCTCTCGCTCGAAAACGCCTGCATGATGCAGCTATGGGTGGAGGCAGCCGGTGGCGCGAAGGCGCTCGGCAAGCCGGAGGATATCCAGGCCAAGCGCAAGCACATGTTCCGCGAGGAAATGTTCAAGGCGACATTCGCCTATCTCGTGCGCCGCCTGAAGCGCGGCTGATCGCCTTCATCGATCGTTCCGGAGGAAACCCATGCACTATATCGACGCATTCAACCACTTTTTCCCGAAGGCCCTCTGGGATCGTATCCAGAAGCTGGAAGGCTCCGGCAAGGATATCGGCCGGCGCATGCAGGGCATTCCCTGCATCTACGATCTCGACGCCCGTTTCCGGGTCATGGACGAATTCAGCGACTATACCCAGATCCTCTCCCTCGGCATGCCGCCGCTGGAGGCCATGGGTGGGCCGGAGCTTGCGACGGAATTTGCCCGCATCGCCAATGACGGGCTGGCCGAACTCGTGGAAAAACACCCGGATCGGTTCGCCGGCTTCGTCGCCGCGCTGCCGATGAACGCGCCCGAAGCCGCAGTGAAGGAAGCCGAACGCGCCTTCACCGAGCTTGGCGCCAACGGCCTGCAGATCCATACCAACGTTAACGGCGCGCCGCTTGACGAGGAACGCTTCTTCCCGATTTTCGAGGCGGCCGCGCGTTACGGCAAGCCGGTGCTGCTGCACCCGTCGCGCGGTTCCTCCATGCCGGACTACGCGACCGAAGACAAATCGAAGTACGAGATCTGGTGGACCTTCGGCTGGCCCTACGAAACCAGCGCCGCCATGGCCCGCCTCGTCTTCTCTGGCTTCATGGACCGGCTGCCCGCGCTTCGCGTGCTCGCCCATCACATGGGCGCGATGGTGCCCTATTTCGAAGGCCGCGTCGGCCCCGGCTGGGACCAACTCGGCAAGCGCACCACGGATGAAGACCTGACGCTGGTCCTGAAGCGGCTGAAGAAGCGCCCGCTCGATTACTTCAAGGATTTCTATGCCGACACCGCCGTCTTCGGCTCCCGCGCCGCCACGCTCTGCGGCCTGGAGTTCTACGGCAGCGACCGCATCCTCTTCGCGTCCGACAGCCCCTTCGACCCAGAAAAAGGCCCCGGCTATATCCGCGACACCCTCAATATCCTGAACGGCCTCGACCTTCCGAAAGAAGACATGGAGAAGATCTGCTTCCGCAATGCCGAAGCTCTGTTCGGCCTGAAGTCGAAATAGCAGAAGCACAGCTCCATATTTCCACCTGCACATGAAAGCCCGGCATCGCGATCACGATGCCGGGCTTTGTCTTATCGGATTGCTATCGTTCAAACCAATACGGATTGAGCAGTTAATTAATAAAATCACATCAAAACCGCACGTCTGGGTCTCATGATAAAACGACCGATAATCTTGCCTTATCGTTCATTTGAAATCAGATCGAGAAAATTGCTCTGTCGTCGACGAAAACAGCGAAAATCACCTCCCGGACCACGCAGCGCCGTCTCACAGCACAACGACTTCCGGTGAGGTTCGGTGGTGAACGGGATCGGTTTCAAGCATATTCGAACCAACCCTTACCCGTCGAAAACCAATGACAAGGCCGGGCATCCGCTATCGGATGCCCGGCCTGCAGGCGTCGATCAGAACTTGCTGCCTTCGTTGATGAACTTGACGGCATTGTCCTTGGTGATGATCGGCGAAGGCAGCGCCGTCTTCTGCGGGGCGGCCGCACCGGCAAGGATCGCCATCAGCCGGTTGAAACCGGCGCGGCCGATCTGGTCGGCGCTGTTGAGGCCGGTCGCGCCGTAATTGCTGCCGTCGCGGTCGATTTCCTTGAGCGCGCCCATTTCGCCGTCGACGGCGGCGACGAAGATGTCGCTGTCGCGACCGGCGTCATGGATGGCCTTCTGCGCGCCGAGGCACATGGAATCGTTCTCGCAGAACACCGCATTGATGTCCTTTTCCTTGGCGAGCATGTCTTCCATCTGCTTGAAGCCGCCATCGGCGCTCCAGCCGCCCCAGCCGGGAGCGACGACGGCGTCCATCTTCGCGTCCGCGAGCTTGGCCTTGACGCCGTCCGAACGGTCAGAACCGATGGTGTTGTCGGCCGGGCCGCCGCGGATGATCACGACCTTGCCCTTGCCGCCCAGGCGCTTGACGATGTAGTCGCCGATGCCCTCGCCGATGACGCGGTTATCCGGGCCGACCCAGCTCGTGTACTCGCCGCCCTTCAGGAGACGATCGACCATGACCACCGGCACACCGGCCTGCTGGATGGCGTCGAGCGCTGCCGGAGCCGCTTCGATAAAGGCGCCGGAAACGATCAGGCCCTTGACGTTCTGGTTCAGGAGGTCTTCCACATCCGCCGTCAGCTTGGCGACGTCGCCGCCGGCGTCGGTCGAAAGGATCTTGATGTTGGAATAGGTCTTGGCCTCGTCCTTCACCGCCTCGTCCATGCCGACGAAATAGGCGCAGCAGAGCGACAGGTTGACCATGCCGATCTTGATTTCATCTTCGGCGGCCCTGGCCGTGCCGGTCGCCATGGCGGCGACGGCCATGGTGGTGATGCCGAAAGTCCTCAATTTGTTCAGTAGCGTCATCTGTTTTCCTCCCTTGATAACGTTGCGCGCGATGCGCGCCTTCATGCCTTTTTACGCCGGGCAAGAACGGCGACCAGAATGATCGCTCCCTTCAGCAACTGCTGATAATAGGAGTCGACATTGAAGAGGTTGAGCACGTTGTCGACGACGGCGAGCGCCAGCACGCCACCCAACACGCCGGAGGTCTTGCCGCCGCCGCCACCGAGCAGGCCGCCGCCAATGACCACGGCCGCGATCGCATCGAGTTCATAGCCGACGCCGACGCTCGGCTGGGCGATGCCGAGGCGGCTTGCAAGCAGCACGCCGGCAATCGCGGCAAACAGGCCGCAGATCATATAGGCCCCGATCAGGTGCTTGCGCACATCGACGCCCGCCAGCCGCACCGCCTCCTTGTTGACGCCGAGCGCATAGGCCGCGCGTCCCGAAACCGTATGTTCCAGATAGAACCAGACGGCCGGCACGGCGAGCGCGAACAGGATGAAGTTCACCGGGATCGGCCCGACAAACGCCCCGCCGATCATCGAGCGGAACATATTGTCCACCGGATAGCGCGGCGTATCGGCATAGACGTAGAGCAGGCCGCGCAGGCTGCCCATGGTGGCCAGCGTCACGATGAAGGGCTGCAGGTTGAAGCGCGCCGTCAGCCAGCCGTTCAGGCCGCCGACCGCGGCCCCCATGGCCAGAGCCACGGCGATGGCGGCGGAAAAGTGCATCTGCTCCTGCAGGCCGGTCGCCAGTAGGCCGGCGAAAGCCAGCACCGAGCCGACCGAAAGATCGATGCCGGCGGTGCGGATGACGATCAGCATGCCCAGGCTCAGGAAGCCGTTGGTGACGATCTGGCGCGATATGTTGACGATGTTGCGCTGGGTGAGAAACGCATCCGATGCGAAGCTCGCGAACACGACCAGCGCGAGGATCGCCGCCGCGAAGATCA
>JAVBSF010000230.1:0-5768 GCA_031556925.1 Pararhizobium sp. | reverse complement strand
GAAGACGCCGCCGGACTGATCCAGCTCCCAGCCGCCGGGGGTGGCGGAGACGGAGACAGTATCCGGGCGCATGGCGTCCCATTCCTCGAAGCGCAGGGGACGGTTGTCCATGCAGGAGGGCAGGCGGAAGCCGTATTCGGCCAGCGTCGCCTTGCGGCGGAAGTCGCCGCGATACATGCCGCCGATCTGCGGGATGGTGACGTGGCTCTCGTCGATGAAGATGATGGCGTCGTCGGGGATGTATTCGAACAGCGTCGGCGGCGGCTCGCCGGGCTTGCGGCCGGTGAGGTAGCGCGAATAATTCTCGATGCCGGCGCAGGAGCCGGTGGCTTCGAGCATCTCGATATCGTAGCGGGTGCGCTGTTCCAGACGCTGGGCTTCGAGCAGGCGGCCGGCCTTTTCGAGTTCCGCGAGGCGCAGCTTCAGCTCTTCCTTGATCGACTTGATCGCGCCGTTCAGGGTCGGGCGCGGGGTGACGTAGTGGGAGTTGGCGTAGATCTTGACCGATTTCAGGTCGCCGGTCTTCTGGCCCGTCAGCGGGTCGAACTCGGTGATGGCGTCGATCTCGTCGCCGAACATGGAGATGCGCCACGCCGCGTCTTCAAGGTGGGCGGGGAAGATCTCGATGGTGTCGCCGCGGACGCGAAAAGAGCCGCGCTGGAAATCCATGTCGCGGCGCTTGTATTGCTGGGCGACGAGATCGGCGAGAAGCTGGCGCTGGTCGAGCCGGTCGCCGACCTCCATCTGGAAGGTCATGGCCGTGTAGGTTTCGACCGAGCCGATACCATAGATGCAGGAGACCGAGGCGACGATGATGACGTCGTCGCGCTCCAGCAGCGAGCGGGTGGCGGAGTGGCGCATGCGGTCGATCTGCTCGTTGATCGAGGATTCCTTCTCGATGAAGGTGTCCGAGCGCGGCACATAGGCTTCCGGCTGGTAATAGTCGTAGTAGGAGACGAAATATTCCACCGCGTTGTCGGGGAAGAAATTCTTGAACTCGGAATAGAGCTGCGCAGCCAGCGTCTTGTTCGGCGCGAGGATGACGGCGGGGCGCTGGGTGGCCTCGATGACCTTGGCCATCGTAAAGGTCTTGCCGGAGCCGGTGACGCCGAGCAAGACCTGCGAGCGGTCGCCGTTTTCAAGGCCCTCGACGAGGTCCTTGATGGCGGTCGGCTGGTCGCCGGCGGGCTGGTATTCGGATTTCATGACGATCGGCACGCCGCCTTCGGACTTGTCCGGGCGGGCGGGACGGTGCGGCGTCCAGAGCTGGCCATCCTTGAACAGCGGGTTGCCGCTCTCGATGAGGGCGGCAAGAGCCTCGACGGTGGCGGTGACGCCGTTGCCGGAGGTCAGCTTGTCGGCATCTTCCAAGGAGACATCGAGGCCGGAGACGGGGTTAAGGCCGGCGGCGGCGCGGGTCTTCGGATCGGAAGAGGCGCCGATGGAAACGCCGCGCGAGGTTTTTTGTGCGCTCACGCTGTCGGCGCCTTGCGCCTTCGCTCCGCGGGGGCCTCGCATCGGCTCGGACGCCCGTTCGGGCTTGCGGCCTGCGGCCGAGTCCTTCAACTTTTCCTTCTGAGCCGCGATCTCCACCTTCTTGCGGTGCTTGCCGGCCTTGGAGGCGACGTCGTGGCGGGTCTCGATGCTCTCGGCCTCGGCCATGCGCGGCAGCTCTTCGGCCCAATCCGAAACATTGGATGAGAGCGGTGTGCCGGAAAGGGCAGCCTGCGGGGCTTCCTCGAAGCCGGTGGCGGGGCGGGCGGGTTTTTTCGGCGCTTTTGACATCAGGGGAATATGGAGAGAGTCCGGCCGGAAGAAAAGGGGGAATGAGTACAAAAAGGAAACGTTTTATCGGCCGCTTCGCCGCTGCACCGTATCGTGTTAGCATCCGCTAAAGGAGGGCGGCGATGGCCAAGGCGTTCGATGAAGCGAGTATCATGCCGGATGCGGCCACGATGGAAACGATCCACGCGGCGATCAACGAATACAACGAGAAGCGGCCGGGCATCGTCCACCAGATGGAGGGGCGGCGCATGATGCTGCTGGTGCCGTTCTGCGCGGTGTGCGCGCTGATCCTGTTCGGGGCCATCAAGAGCTTCGACCAGCCGCGCTTTATCGGCGGCGTCATCGGGATCATGTTCCTGATCGGCTATCTGCTCTGGAAGGAAGCCAACCGGCCGATGGTGGAGTTCCGCCAGACATTGCGCGACAGGATGCTGCCGGTGATTTTCGGCTTTGCCGAAAGAATCCGGTATCGCAACGGCATCGAGCCGAAATTCATGGAGAAGCTGCCGAAGCCGGGCCTGATCCGCTTCGGCCGCGCCCATTACGACGACCTTGTCTCCGGCATCCTTGAGGACATGGATTTTACCTTGAGCGAGGTGCGGCTGACGACGGGCGGCAAGCACGAACAGGACGTGTTCAAGGGCGTCATCCTGTATTTCAATCCGCCGCATCCCTTCGAAGGCCGGCTTTTCGCGGCCAAGCGGCTTTATGGTTTCAAGGGCTTCATGGACGACCTCTTCGGGGATCGAAGCCTCGAAAACATTCGCAGCGGTTTTGGAGAGCTGGATGCCACCTATGACTTTCGCACGGATCATCCCGAGAAAGCGACCGCGCTCGTGGTCGGGCCGATCGCGCAGGCTTTGAACTATCTGGCTGAGGCGTGGCCGGACGATACGGTGCGGCTGGCGCTGATGGGAAGCGATGCCTTTCTGCTGGTGCCGACGAAGAAGAACTTCTTCGAATTGCCGGACCTGCGTGAAAACATCGACTGGGAGCGGCATGTGAAGCCGATGATCCGCGACCTGATGACCTTGCTGGCGGTGGCGCAGCTCGTCCGCAGGATCAACGTGCCGCAGCCGATCGGCGCAAAGCCGCCGAAAGGCGCGGCGGAGGCGCCGCCCGCTTGACATCTCCAATGGCGGATTTAACCCGGCGGGATCAACGCTGCCAAAGGATTCGTGCCGTGCCCTTCACCGTCAATGCCGCTGCCGTCTGGCCAATCGTGCTTCTGCTGCTCTCCAACGTGTTCATGACCTTCGCCTGGTACGGGCACCTGAAGTACACCTCGTCCCCGCTCTACATCGCGATCATCGGCAGCTGGGGCATCGCCTTCTTCGAATATTGCCTTGCGGTGCCGGCCAACCGGATTGGCCATTCCGTCTATTCGGCGGCGCAGCTGAAGACGATGCAGGAGGTGATCACCCTTGTCGTCTTCGCCGGTTTCTCGGTGTTCTGGCTGAAGGAAAGCCTGACCTGGAACCATGCGATCGGCTTTTGCCTGATCGCCGGCGGGGCAGCCTTCGTTTTCAAGGGCTGAGACCACCGCCGTTTCGGACCCGGCCGGTCAGGCCGGGCGGCCGAGCAGGGTTTCCAGAATCTGGCCTTCCAGGCGCGCCAGCTCCGGCGAGCCGTGGCGGCGCGGGCGTTCCAGCGGAATGTTGAGGTCGAGCGAAATCCGGCCCTTGTCGATGACGACGACACGATCGGCCAGCGCGACGGCTTCCGCGACATCGTGGGTGACGAGGACGGCGGTGAAACACTGATGTTGCCAGATGCGCTCCAGGAGGTGCTGCATCTCGATGCGGGTCAGCGCATCCAGAGCACCGAGCGGTTCGTCCAGAGCCAGGATGAAGGGGTGCGCGACAAGGGCGCGGGCAAGGGCGACACGCTGGCGCTGGCCGCCGGAGAGCACCGAGGGCCACTCGTCGGCACGGTCTCCCAGCCCGACTTCCTGAAGAATTTCCAGGGACTTTTCACGCGCCGCCTTGCCCTTGGCAATGCCCGTGAGGCCGACTTCCACATTGCGGGCTATCTTCGCCCATGGCAGCAGTCGCGGCTCCTGAAACATGATGCGGGTGCGGTGTTCGCCGGCTTCGCCGCTGTTGATGTCGAGCGTGCCGGAGGTCGGCTTGTCGAGGCCGGTCAGGATGCGCAGCAGGGTGCTTTTGCCGCAACCGCTTTTGCCGATGATGGCAACGAACTGGCCGGCGGGGACATCGAGGTCGATGCCGTCAAGCACTGTCTTGTCACCGAATTTGCGGGTCACGCCCCGGAAAGAGAAGGCGAGCGGCGGAGCAGATGCCGTGGTGGTGACGGCATCGCCGGGTTCGTCCTGCGGACGGCCGGAGACGCGAGCGTGTTCATCCGATTTCCGGGCGGCACTTTTTCGGGGCGGATCGAAAGCGAGGACGGACATGGAATGCTCCGGGTTTGAAAATCAGGCGGCCTGAAAAGCCGGATGCCATTGCAGGGTGAGCCGCTCCAGCAGGCGGGCGAGGCTGTCCGCCAGCTTGCCGAGCAGCGCATAGATGAGGATCGACAGGACCACGACATCGATCAGCAGGAATTCGCGCGCCTGCATGGCCATGTAGCCGAGGCCGGACGAGGCGGCGATCGTTTCGGCGACGATGAGCGTCAGCCACATGATGCCGAGCGCATAGCGCAGGCCGACGAAGATGGCGGGCAGGGCGCCCGGCAGGATGACGCGGAAGAACAGCTCAGAGCGCGACATGCCGTAGACGCGGCCCATCTCGACCAACTGCGGATCGACGCTCTGGATGCCGAGCAGCGTGTTCACGTAGATCGGAAAGAAGACGCCGAGCGCGACGAGGAAAAGCTTGGCCTCCTCATCGATGCCGAACCACAGGATGACCAGCGGAATGAGGGCGAGATGCGGAATGTTGCGCACCATCTGCAGGGTGGTGTCGGTGACGTCGCGCGAGAGCGCCGACAGGCCGTTGGCGAGACCGAAGACCAGGCCGATCAGCCCGCCGATGGCAAAACCGGACAAAGCGCGGGCGGTGCTGACGCCGATATTGCGAATCAGTTCGCCGGAAAGCAGCAGGCGCCAGAAGGCCTCGGCAACGGCCGAAGGTGCGGCCATGACATTGGGGGAGATCAGACCGGTGCGCGCCGCAACCTCCCACAGAAGCAACAGGATGGCCGGCAGAATCCAGCCGGTGGCGTTGCGCAGGAGCGAGCTTGCTATCTTCATTGCCTGTTCCCCAAGTCTGTTGCGGGACTGCCCATCGGTCTGCGTTGCAGACGGCATCCGCTAAAGCGTGTCGCGATCTTTCAGATTCGCTCATACGCTTTAGATCTTTGTTTTTGCGCATGTCTTTTCGCAAAACCGCCGCACACTTTTGCGAGACATGCTTTAGAAACATCTGCCGAATACGCGAATGCGTGCCGGACGAGAGGCGACCGGCACGCATTGTTTTTCGGTTGGAAATCAGTTGCCCGGAGCCGTCCAGACAGCATCCGAAATGGTGATCGCCTTGGGGATCAGGCCGAGCTTGAAGAAGCGGTCGGCGGTTTCCTGCTGGCTGGCGATGATTTCCGGGGTGATCGGCTCGATGCCGAAGACGGCGCGATTGGCGGCGAGCGTCTGGGCTTCGAGCGGAACGCCGGTGACCTCGTGCAGCGCCGCGGCCACCTTGTCGCGGTTGACGTCGGCCCAGGCGGCGGCTTCCTTGAGCGCCGCGATCGTTGTGGTGACGGCTTCCGGGTGGTCCTTGGCGAAGGTGCTGTTGGCGAGGAAGTAGGTCTTGACGTTCAGCGTCTCGGCCGACGTGGTCAGGATACGCGGCTTGTAGCGGGTTTCGGCGATCGCGAAGAAGGGATCCCAGACGGCCCAGGCATCGATCTTGTCGCTGGCGAAGGCGGCGGCGGCATCGGCGGGCGAGAGGTAAACCGGGGTTATATCGGCGAAGCTGACGCCGGCTTTTTCAAGGGCGGCGACGAGAAGGTTATGGGCGCTGGTG
>JAVBSF010000008.1:0-3575 GCA_031556925.1 Pararhizobium sp. | reverse complement strand
GGCAGGCCCGCCAGGTACTGGTCTTCGCGCAGATTCGCCAGCAGCGTCTTCATGTCGAGGTAGCATTCGTTGACGGCCTCCCATGTTTCGCGGGTCAGCGCCGTACGCACCATGCGGGCGTTGCTGCGGCCCATCTCGATGCAGGACAGCACGCTCGACGGATTGGCCTTGTCGCGCAGCAGAAAATCGACGGCATCGGCGCTGGAAATCTTCTCGTAGCGCTCATCATAGATGTCGCGGATGCCGGAGCTTTGCAGCACGCCGTCCCAATCGTCTTCCGTTGCCTCGGTGCGGGTCAGCGACATGCGAAGGCCGGCATCGACGAGACGCGCGCTGTTTTCGGCCCGTTCGATATACCGGAACATCCAGTAGAGGCCGTTTGCGGTTCTTCCAAGCATGCGTATCAGTCCTCCAGAACCCAGGTATCCTTGGTGCCGCCACCCTGGCTGGAATTCACCACCAGGGAGCCGGCCTTCAGGGCCACGCGGGTCAGCCCTCCCGGAATGATCTGCACCTTGTCGGAAACGAGCACATAGGGCCGAAGATCGACGTGACGGGGAGCGATACCCTTGTTGACGAGGATCGGCACTGTCGACAGCGACAGCGTGGGCTGGGCAATGTAGTTATTGGGCCGCGCCTTCAGCTTTTCGGCGAAAGCGGTGCGTTCCTTCTTCGAGGCCGTCGGGCCGACGAGCATGCCGTAACCGCCGGAGCCATGCACTTCCTTGACGACGAGATCGGCGAGGTTTTCCAGCACGTATTTGAGGCTGTCGGGCTCCGAACAGCGCCAGGTCGGCACGTTCTCGAGCAGCGCCTTGCGGCCGGTATAGAACTCGACGATTTCGGGCATATAGGAATAGATCGCCTTGTCGTCGCAGATGCCGGTGCCCGGCGCATTGGCGATGGTGATATTGCCGGCGCGGTAGACATCCATGATGCCGGGAATGCCGAGCGCCGATTCCGGCTTGAAGGTGAGGGGGTCGAGGTAATCGTCATCGACACGGCGGTAGAGAACGTCGATCGCTTCATAACCGCGGGTCGTGCGCATCTTCACCTTGCCGTCTATGACGCGCAGGTCCGAGCCTTCGACCAGCTCCACGCCCATCATGTCCGCGAGGAAGGCGTGTTCGTAATAGGCGGAATTATAGATGCCGGGGGTGAGGACCGCGACGCGCGGCTTGCCGACGCAGCCGGGAGGCGCGACGGCCGCAAGGCTGTGACGCAGCAGGTAGGGATAGTTTTCGACCGGGCGAACGCGGTTCTGATGGAAGAGTTCCGGAAACATCTGCATCATCGTCTCGCGGTTTTCCAGCATATAGCTGACGCCGGAGGGCGTGCGGGCATTGTCTTCCAGAACGTAGAACTGGTCTTCGCCGGTGCGCACGATATCGGTGCCGACGATATGGGTATAGACGCCGCCGGGCGGGCGAAAACCGATCATCTGTGGCAGAAAGGCTTCGTTGCGTTCGATCAGCTCGCGCGGAATGCGGCCGGCCTTGATGATTTCCTGCTTGTGGTAGATGTCGTCGAGAAAGGCGTTGAGGGCGATGACGCGCTGTTCGATGCCCTGGGCGAGGCGGCGCCATTCGCGGCCGGAGATGATGCGGGGGATCAGGTCGAAGGGGATGAGTTTTTCGGAGCTGTCGGCGTGTCCGTAAACGGCAAACGTGATGCCGGTCTTGCGAAAAATGTTTTCGGCCTCTTTCGATTTGGCAATCAGGCGGGCTCTGTCCTGATTGTCGTACCATTCATTGTAAGTCGCATAAGGCTGGCGCGGGCTGTTGTCCGCATTCATCATTTCGTCAAATGCCAACGGTTTGATCCCCTTTTTTTGCCATTTGAGTACAACGCGATAAGCAATGCAAGAAGCATGCTTATTCAGGGGCAAAAGAAATGCAGGGGCGATTTCGCCGGTTTTTTCAGCAAAATTCTGCGCATTCGGAGAGGTTCGCCGTGGCTTTCGCGACATTGTTCCTGTTTTAAGAATGCATGTGATTATTTTTTCATCTGTTGATGCCGCTCTGCGGCTGGTCGTTGCCTGATTTTTGAACGCGATTTTTCTTGGCGTCGCGGCGAAAATTCGGAAGCGCTTTCAATCCGCGACGCTGAACTTAAGCATCAGCAAAATTGCTTTGACGATCACGCGGATGCTGCCTATCGCAAGCGGCCAACCGCCTATCCGCATCCAGCTTTCCCGTCCGGAGACGACATGACCCTCGACCGCCTGGCTCCGGCCATCTTCGTGCTGCTCTGGTCGACGGGATGGGTGATGGCGAAATATGCCGCGATCTATGCCGATCCGCTGACCTTCCTTGTGCTTCGCTACATTCTGGCCGGCGTGCTCTTTGCCGGCTTCTGTTTCGTCAGCGGCGCGCGCTGGCCGAAGGACCGGAGCCTTGCCGGGCATGCAATCGTCTCCGGCATGTTTCTGCACGGGTTTTATCTCGGGGCTGTCTGGTGGGCCGTGGGGCAGGGCGTCCCCGCCGCAATTTCCGGCATTATCGCCGGGCTGCAGCCGTTGATGACGGCATCGGTCGCACCCTTTCTGGTCGGCGAGAGGCTTTCGCCGATGCAGAAGCTTGGCCTTGTGCTCGGTTTCATCGGCATTGCGATCGCCGTGGTGCCGAAGGTTCTGGCGCTCGACAGCGCCAGCGCGATCCCGGCTTTCCCGGTGCTGGTCAATGTCATCGGCATGGCGTCGGTCACCTATGGCACGATCTACCAGAAGCGCTATCTGCAGACCGGAGACATCCGCTCCACGGCAACGCTGCAATATATCGGCGCGCTGATCGTGACCTGGCCGGCAGCCTATCTGCGGGAAGACATGCGCGTGGATTGGGGCATCGAACTTTTCGCGACGCTGGCCTGGGGTGTGCTGGGCGTATCGATGGGCGCGGTGGTGCTGCTGCTTTATCTTATCGGCCGGGGACAGGTTTCCAAGGCGGCTTCTCTCATCTATCTCGTGCCGCCGCTCGCTGCGATTGAGGCTTTCCTGTTCTTTGGCGAGGCGCTGACGCCGCCGATGATTGTCGGTACTGTGATTGCCGTGCTCGGGGTCTATCTCACCAACCGTAAGGCAGAGGCTGCGCCTGAGTCATTAAACGAAAAACGGCGGGACTGAGCCCGCCGTTTTTTCCTATCTCAGTGAGGAAGCTTACGCCTCTTCGCGGCGCTGGCCGCCGCCCTGACGGCGCTGGCCCGGCTGGCCACCACCACCATTGCCGCCACGGTTGCGCCACTGGCCCTGCTTCTGGCCGGGGCGACCGCCACGGTTGCCGCGCTTGGCCACAGCCGCTTCATGAGCCGCCTGCGCTGCCGGGCCTTGGCCCTTGCGATGCTGCTTCTTCTGCGGGGCGTTGGCGTCGACCAGCAGGTCGTCGCCGGCAAAGGCGCTGGGAGCAACGCGCTCGGTGCGCGGTGCGTTGTCGCTGCCGCCCTGCGGGCGGGCGCGGTCGGCCGGCACTTCGCCGCTGGCAACGGCGATCTCGATGTTCATCAGACGCTCGATATCGCGCAGCAGGCGGATTTCATCCGGCGAGCAGAAAGCGATGGCAATGCCGTCACGGCCGGCGCGG
>JAVBSF010000492.1:0-11407 GCA_031556925.1 Pararhizobium sp. | reverse complement strand
AAAACCGGCCGCAGGGAAGGCCGGTTTTTTCACTGGAGGTTATGTCTGCGGCAATCAGCTGCGCGCAATGATCTCGCGGCCTTCGATCTTCATGTTAACGCCGAGGCTGCCGGTGGCGCGGCGCATCAGGAAGCGCGGACGCCTCCCGTTGAACAGCGAATGGCGGCGGCGCGGCTTGATATCGCGGGTGCGCACTTCGCCGAGATGCTCTTCGAGCGGGCGGGCGACGCCATCGGCTTCGACCATCATCATCGGGATGCGATAGGCTTCCGCCCAGGCGCGCCAGTCGGCGGCGATGTCGGACAGGTCGTGCGCCACCAGAAGCGGGATGCACAGGTCCGGGTCGTCATGATGCAGTTCGAGTGTCACGGTAACCTCTCCATCGCCATGGTCGATCGCACGGGCGGCGACGCCCTTGAAGGCGCGGGAGGGCAGTGCAATCGACAGCGGCAGGCCGCTTGTCGGAAGTACCTTGCGCATCACGGCACCGCGTTCGTCGAGGCTTATCGTGACATCGCTTGGCTGTCCAGGCAAGCGATACGTGGCCTGCTGGGGAAAGCGCATCGGATCGAGACGCAGCGGGGTTTCGACCCATGCCGGTTGGGAAAGTGACTTCAGCATTTCAATCGCCCTTGTTTTCCTTGAGAGCCGGTTTCCGGTCTTCTCTTTCCGGGACTTCGCGTCCTCTGTGGGCTGGAAGATAGGCGGGCGATGTTTGAGACCGCTTAAAAATCGCGGTTAAAAAACTTTGCATTTCTCGATGGTTAGCAAAAGCCGATCTGTCACGGTTTCCAACAGGTGAAGATCGTCGCGCAAATTTTTCAGAAACCGGCCCCGGCAAAAGCCACGGGCAAGGCCCGCGCGCGAAGGTGGGCAAGGTTCATCCACGGGATGCGACGTCGCGCGCGTGCGCGCTTCAGGCGGGTTCAGGCAAGTTCAGGCAGGCGGCAGATGGTTTCCACCTATATCGACTATAATCTCATCACGCGCGACATGAAGCTCAGTCTGCAGCGCACCGCCGAGCAGGCGCTGGTGGCCCGCGAAACCGACTATTACAAGGAAAATATCGGCAAGGTCACATCCATCGACGAGTTCATGGATGACTACCGGCTCTATGCCTACGCCATGAAAGCCCATGGTCTGGAAGACATGACCTACGCCAAGGCTTTCATGAGGAAGGTGCTGGAAAGCGACCTCACCGACGACAGCAGCTATGCCAACATGCTGACCGACGACCGCTATCGCAATTTTGCCATGGCCTTCAGCTTCTCCCAATCCACCGCCGTGGTTCAAAGTGACGCACAGGAAGAGGATGTCATCGGCCTCTACAAGCAGAGCATGGCCAATCAGGATGAGGCGATCGGCACGGATACGGCCTATTTCAAGGCGGCGATGGACAAGGTCACCACCGTCGACCAGCTCTGGCAGAACGCCAAGCTTAAGAACTACGTGCTGACGGCCTACGGTTTCGACGCCAAATACATGTCCTACGAACACTTCAAAGGCATCGTCACCAGCGACGTGAATGACGCGAACAGCTATGTGAACACCCAGGCCGCCGCTTACAAGCAGAGCCTGCAGGACCGCATCGACGCCATCACCGCCTCGGCCTCCGCGGCGGATCTGGCGAATGCGTCGAGCGCCGTCTCCAAGCAGATCGCCCAGTACCGGTCCGCCATCAACAATGCGCCGGACTACACGACGCTTGCCTCCGCCTTCAACTTCCAGGCCGACGGAACGCTGGCAGCCGGCGACCTGCCGATGACCGAAGCCCAGAAGGCGACGACCAGCACGGCCTATATCTTCGCCCAGCCCCGCACCTCCGTGAGCGCGGCGCTGGCGACCAAGGCCTATTACGAGGAGACGATGCCGACCGTCACCTCGGTTACCGATATCAAGAGCAATTCCGCGCTGTTCTCCTACATCGTCACCGCCTATGGCCTGCCCTCCGGCACCTTGACGACGACCTTCGAAAACATCGTCACCAGCGACCTCGGCGATCCCAACAGCTATGCCAATACCCAGGGCGGCGAATATAACGCGATCTACAAGAAGATCGCCGCCGACTTCAATTTCCAGTCCGACGGAACCGTAGCGAGCGGGGACAGCGCCCAGACCGCGACGCAGATGGCATCGACCTCCAGTGGCTGGATGGTGCGTTACAACGACAAGCAGGACCAGGCCGACGAGACGCTGATTTCGAACTTCCAGACGCTGATGCAGACGGTCACCGATGTCGACAGCTTCCTGGCGGACAGCAAGATCACGACGCTCGTTCTCAAGGCCTTCGGACTGGAGAACGAGGGCGATACCGCCCGCAAGCTGAAGAAGGTGCTGACCAGCGACCTGAACGATCCCAAGAGCTACGCCAACACGCTGAAGGACAGCCGCTATACCGAGCTGGTCAAGGCTTTCAATTTCAATGCCGATGGCTCGATCGGAACGCCGATGCTGGCGCAGTCCGAATCCGAAATCCTGCTGACGGCGAAGAACTACGTCCTTGAGAAGAGCCAGTTCGGCACCGAGGAGGACAAGACCAAGGCGACGGAAGAATCGAAATATTACAGCGCGGCGATCGAGAAGATCGAATCGCTCGATGATTTTCTGAAGGACAAGCGGCTGGTGAATTTCGTGCTGGTCGCCCATGGCCTCGACCCGGACAAGGTCGAGCCCGGCTATCTGCGCCAGATGTTCACATCCGACCTCGACGATCCGAAGAGCTTCGTCAACACCGAGCCGGATACCCGCTACCGCGAACTCGTCGCATCCTTCAATTTCAATCCGGACGGTCAGCTGGTCGCGGCGGACGACGGCATCCAGACCCGCCGCGGCCTTCTGGAAACGGAAAGCCTCTATTACAACCAGACGCTGGAAGAACAGAAGGGCGAGGACAATGCCGGCGTCCGGCTGGCGCTCTATTTCCGCCGCATGGCCGATGGCGTCACCAACGCCTATGACCTTCTCGCCGACAGCGCGCTCCTGCAGGTGATCCAGACCACCTTCAGCATTCCGACGGAAATGTCGAATGCCGACGTCGATGTTCAGTACGATTACATCAACCGCGTGCTCGATATCGAGGATCTGCACGATCCTGAAAAGCTGGAGAAGCTTCTGGTACGCTTCACCGCGCTGTATGACATCGACAACAACACCGATGTCTCTCCCGCCGAAATGGTTCTCTCCGGTCGCGGCGGAAGCATCAGCGCGGATACCTTGTTCAGCCTCAGCCAGTTGCGCAGCGGCGGCAGGTAAAGCGCTTTCCCGGAAGCGCGAAAACACTCCACCGATTTGCTTTCGCGTCTTTCCTGGCGATCCTAACCCTCGATCTTCAGCACCTTGTCGGGATTCATGATCCCGGCGGGGTCGAAGGCGTGCTTGATACGCTGCATCAGGTCGATCTCGATCGGGGCGCGCACTTCGGCCAGTTCGTCGCGCTTCAGCTGGCCGATGCCGTGCTCGGCGGAAATCGAGCCGTTGTACTTCAGGACGATGCCGTGAACGATGGCGTTCATCTCGCGCCAGCGGTCGAGGAAAGCCCTGGTGTCGGCGCCGACCGGCTGGGAGATGTTGTAGTGGATGTTGCCGTCGCCCATGTGGCCGAAGGAGCAGATGCGCGCGCCGGGAATGGCCTTCATGACAGCCTCGTCCGCCTCGGCCATGAAGGCGGGAATACTCGATACCGGCACGGAGACGTCATGCTTGATCGAGCCGCCCTCGGGCTTCTGCGCCGGCGACATGCTTTCGCGCATATGCCAGAGAGCCTTGCGCTGCGCTTCGCTTGCGGCGATGACGGCGTTTTCGACGAGCCCGTCGGCGATGGCCTTTTCCAGCAGCACTTCCATCATGCGGGCGGCGCTTTCGGCGCTGTCCGACGTCGAAATGTCGATCAGCGCGTACCAGGCGTGGTGCGTGGGCAGCGGATCGCGCACGCCGGGAATGTGCCTTTCGGTAAACTCCACGCCGATCCGGGGCATGAGTTCGAAGCCGGTCAGCGCCTGGCCGGCAAGACTTGACGCCCGCTCGAACAGGCAAAGAGCATCGGAGACGCTCGCCAGGCCTGCGAACGCCACCTGATGGCCCAGCGGCCGTGGAAAGAGTTTCAGCACCGCCGCCGTGATGATGCCGAGCGTGCCTTCGGCGCCGATGAACAGGTCGCGCAGGTCGTAGCCCGTATTGTCCTTTTTCAAACGGCGCAGCCCGTCCCAGATTTCGCCGGTCGGCAGAACCACTTCGACGCCGAGGCAGAGCTGGCGCATGTTGCCATAGGCCAGAACGGCGGTTCCGCCGGCATTGGTCGACAGGTTGCCGCCGATGCGGCAGGAGCCTTCCGAGCCGAGCGACAGCGGAAACAGCCGGTCGACATCCTCCGCCGCCTTCTGGATATCGGCGAGAATACAGCCTGCATCGGCAACGATGACGTTGCCGACCGGGTCGACATCGCGGATGCGGTTGAGCCGCTGCAGCGAAAGCACCACGTCGTTTTCACCCGTACGGGGAATGCCTCCGGCGACATGCCCGGTATTTCCGCCCTGCGGCACGATCGGCGTGCTCGTCGCGGTGGCGAGCTTCATGATGGCGGAGACTTCCCCGACAGTGCCCGGCCGCAGTACCAGCGGCGTCGTTCCCCTGTAGAGCCCGCGCGATTCCACGAGATAGGGGGCGATGTCGGCAGGGCTTGTCAGCGCATTGGCCGGGCCGACGATGGCTGCGAAGCTGGCGATGAGTTCAGGGGAGAGGATTGTCATCAGGGGTGGCTCCTTGAATGGGGCACGGGAATTTGCCGCTTGTCCCTTCTCCCCGCGTGCGGGAGAAGGTGGCCGCCCTTCTTCTCTAACAAGGGGGGGCCGGATGAGGGGCTACAAGAAAGCAATTCCGAGAATGAGAGTTTGCCCCTCACCCTAAAGCATGTCTCGCAAAAGTGTGCAGCGGTTTTGCGAAAAGACATGCGCAAAAACAAAGATCTAAAGCGTATGAGCGAATCTGAAAGATCGCGACACGCTTTAGCCCTCTCCCCGCTCGCGGGGAGAGGGGACGATGGAGCGTGCGGATCGTTCACACCGCTTCCCCATCCCGGGGCGCGGCGGCCCGTTCGATGCGGTCGAGGATTGCCTCGCCCAGACCCTCGTTCGGGATCACCCCGAATGCGATTGTTGCGGCCCCGGAGGCATCGGCCTTTTTCATGTAGTCAAACAGATGCGATGCGGCTTCACGCAGATTGCCCGATGGGCTGAGATCGAGCACGGTCATTGCCTCGTCCTCTCCCTCGATCTTCACCCCGCCAAACCTGATCAGCGCCTCGCCAGCCTGCACGCTCGTCGCATCGAGCCTCACCCGCGCTCCCGGCGCGTAATGCGAGGCCAGCATGCCCGGCGCCTCGATCGTGGCGCCCGCCGTTGCCGGGCGCTCCACCGAAAGTCCCGTCAGCTTCTCGACATCGGCGACATCCAGTCCGCCGGGGCGAAGCAGGCGGATCTTGCCGTCCTCCACCTTCAGGATGGTCGATTCCAGCCCGATCTCGGCCGGGCCGTCATCAAGGATCAGTTTCAGCTTGTTGCCGAGGTCGGCTTCCACATGGGCCGCCGTCGTGGGGCTGATCTTGCCGGAGGTGTTGGCGCTCGGTGCCGCAAGGGGGCGGCCGAAGCGGGCGATGACCTTGCGCGAAAAGCCGTCGGGCATGCGCACGCCGAGCGTATCGAGCCCGGCCGAGGCCAGCGCATGCACCCTGCTTTCCGTCCTGAGCGGCAGGATCAGCGTCAGCGGTCCCGGCCAGAAGGCTTCCGCGAGGCGGCGCGACAGCGGATCGAAGACGACATATTCCTCCGCCATTGCAAAATCGCTGACATGGCAGATGAGCGGATTGAAACGCGGCCGCCCCTTCATTTCATAGATGCGGCCGATGGCGTCAGGATTGGTGGCGTCGGCGGCGAGGCCGTAGACGGTCTCGGTCGGGATGGCGACGGGCAGACCTTCCGACAGCACCTTTTCGGCGCGGGAAAGCGCCGCTTCGGGGTCGGTCCGGGTGTCGATGATGTCGGCCATGCCTGTCGCCTTCAGCGTGTCTGATGACGGCTTCTTAAAGCATGTTTCGCAAAAGTGTGCAGCGGTTTTGCGAAAAGACATGCGTAAAAACAAAACCTAAAGCCTGCGAGCCAACCTGAAAGATCGCGACACGCTTTGGAACAACAGGCGGCATCCGCAAGGGATGAAAGAGATCAGAACTCAGAGGTTGCGGATGATCTTGCGCAGCGCGTCGTTGCAGGCGCCGAGCATCAGCACGTTCTTCAGCGCCGCCTTCGGGTCGCGGGTGCGAAACAAGAGGCCGTCATCACGGATCTTGCGGTCGACGACCAGCTTGCCTTCCTCGGCGTCCTTTTCCATGGCGACGGCGAAGTACATGCGCGAATAGCCGAGGCTGATGTTCTTGAAGAACTGGTCCTTGTCGCTGACATCGGCGAAGAAATTGGCGATGTAGAACGACCAGCGAACCGTGTCGAATTCCGCGAATTTGGTCTTCGACGCCGTGACGTGGCAATAGCCGAGGTGGGGCCTTCCGGCGAGCGTCTTGTGGAAGACGATCTTGGGAAAGCGGATGGAGGCGTGGAAGCCGTTGATGCGCTCATGCGCCTGCGTTCCCGCGGCTTCCAGCTTGCGGCCGGTTCGCTTTGCGACCTCCTCATGGGTGAGGTAGCGCTTCTCGGCCGGGTACCAGTCGTTGCCGCGACGGGCGATACGGCCGGTGCGCAGGAATTCGGTATGCACGGCGGCCTTGGCGCCCGGTGCTTCGGCCTTTTCGCTCGATGAGTCGAAATAACGCAGATTTGGCATGGTCCGTACCCGTATGCTGCAGACGAAGACCGTGAGCTGCCCGGTCTTCTTTCATGAAATGCTACTATGGCGTTGTTAACGCCTCCTTCCTTTTAGCTCGCCACGATGATGCGAGGCTTGCGTGATGGCACTTTGGCCGGTCTCCGGCGATGTCGCTGGGAGACATCTGTTCACTGCGTTGACAATTGCCCGCGCGAAAAAGCGTCAATTGCCGGAAAAATAGACATCACATTGTTTTTAATGAATAAAATTTTTCATCCTGCAAACTGCGCAGTGTCGTCTTTCTTGAATCCGTTGTCGCTAATTGACGATTGCGACATTCGTCTCTCGGCTTAAATGAAAACACTCAAGGGTGCCGCCTTTTAGGGAGGGCGGAGAATTGGGAAGCCGGTCGAAATCCGGCGCTGCCCCCGCAACGGTAGTGGAGCAATACCCCCGGCAAAAGGCCACTGGAGAAATCCGGGAAGGCGTCGTGATCGCCCGAAAGGGCAGCTCCAGAGCCCGGAAACCAGCCTTTGAGGCGAAATTGATGTCTTGGTTGCGGCGGGCAGCCGGAATGTGAACCATGAAACCGCGTGCGCTCCCGGCACGGCGGGGTTCCTTTCCTGCTCGCCGAAACTTCAAACGATGTGGCGAACACAAGGAAAGAACCATGGATCTTCGCAGCGAAGTCCTCCGCAAGCTCAAGACTCGGCGCGACGGCTACAGTCTGGAGCAGGCTTTCTACACCGATCCGGATCTCTACAAGCTCGATATGGAGCAGATCTGGTACAGGGACTGGCTGTTCATCGGCCATGACTGCGAAGTGCCCAGGCCCGGCAATTATTTCACTGTTCAGGTTGGCGATTATCCGGTCGTCATCACCCGCGACCGCAAGGGCGAGGTTCGGGCGCTGCACAATTCCTGCCGCCATCGCGGTTCGCGGGTTTGCGCCGGCAGCAAGGGTTCCTCCGCCAAGCTCGTCTGTCCCTATCACCAGTGGACCTATGAACTCGACGGCTCCCTGCTGTTCGCCCGCCAGATGGGCGAGGATTTCGACAAGGCGGCCCATAGCCTGAAGCCCATCGCCTGCGAAACCGTCGGCGGCTACATCTTCATCTGCCTTGCCGACGAGCCGATGGATTTTGCGCCGATGCGCGAGATGGTCACGCGCTATCTTGAGCCGCATAACCTCAAGGACACCAAGGTCGCCTTCGAGAGCACGATCATCGAGAAGGGCAACTGGAAGCTCGTCTGGGAAAACAACCGCGAGTGCTACCACTGCGCCGCCAACCACCCCGAACTCTGCCGCACCTACCCGGAAGCCCCGACCGCAACCGGCGTGCAGGGCGCCAAGGACGATCCCGTCATTGCCGAGCACTGGGCGCGCTGTGAAGCAACCGGCCTGCCGAGCGAATTCAGGATCTCGCCCACCGGCCAGTTCCGCATCGCCCGCATGCCGCTGATCGAGGATGCGGAAAGCTACACCATGTCGGGCGCACGCGCCGTCAAGCGCCAGCTGTCTGACAATGTCAGCCAGAGCCATATCGGCACGCTCCTGATGTTCCATTATCCCTCGACCTGGAACCATGTGCTGGCCGATCACGCCATCACCTTCCGCGTCCTGCCGCTCGGCCCGGAGCTGACGCAGGTCACGACCAAGTGGCTGGTGCACAAGGATGCGGTCGAAGGCGTCGACTACACTCTCGACGAACTCACCCATGTCTGGACCGAGACCAACGATCAGGATCGCCAGATCGTCGAGGAAAATGCCTTCGGCATCCGCTCGCCCGCCTACCAACCCGGCCCCTATTCGCCGGAGCATGAAGGCGGCGTGATGCAGTTCGTCGAATGGTACGTCAACTTCATGGCCGACCGCCTGAAGGGCGCGACGGCTCCTCTGTTCAAGGTCGCCTGAGATGACGATTGCCTCTTCCTTCCGTCACTTCGACGAGTTGCAGCCGTTCAACGACCGCCAGCAGCTTCTGGAATGCATCGCCGCGTCCGTAGAGGCGCCGGATGTCATGACCTTCACCTTCAAGTCCGAGAAAGATGCCTGGTTCCGCTATCTGCCGGGCCAGTTCGTGACGCTCGAACTGCCGGTGAAGGCGGACGATCCTGTCATGCGCACCTATACGCTGTCGTCAACGCCCTCGCGGCCGTTCTCGGTTGCGGTGACGGTCAAGGCGCAGGCATCGAGCATCGGCACCCGCTGGATGTTCGAAAACCTGAAGCCGGGAATGAAGCTTCGGGCTTTCGGCCCGCTCGGCGATTTCTCCTTCGTGCGCCATCCGGGCGAGAAATACCTGTTCATCTCGGCCGGCTCGGGCATCACCCCGATGATGTCGATGACCCGCTGGATGGCCGATTGCGCGCCGCAGACGAACGTGACGTTCCTCTCCTGTGCCCGCCAGCCGGATGACCTGCTGTTCCGCGAGGAGCTGGAAAACATCTCGCGCAACATGCCGAACCTGAACCTCGGCTTCATCGTCGAGACCCATGCTCCGCGTCATGGCTGGCACGGCTTGCGCGGCCGCATCGAAACCTCGAAGCTGGCGCTGCTGGCGCCCGACTTCCGCGAACGCACCGTCTTCTGTTGCGGGCCGGAGCCGTTCATGAAGGGCGTCAAGACCATGCTTGAAAGCGTCGGCTTCGACATGGCGCGCTATCATGAGGAAAGCTTCCAGCCTGCGGCAGCGCCTGCCGAGGAAGAACTTGCCGTGCGGGCAGGGGCGGGCGAGGCGGATGCCACCGCCGTCTCGACCATCACCTTCACAATGGCCGGCAGGCAAGCCAAGTGCCAGCCGGGCAAGACCATCCTGCAGACGGCCCGCGCCAACGGCGTGCGCATAGGGGCTGCCTGCGAAGGCGGCATTTGCGGCACATGCCGGGTGATGAAGATTTCGGGCGACGTCGAGATGAACCACAATGGCGGCATCCTCGATGACGAGATCGAGGAAGGCTACATCCTCGCCTGCTGTTCGCGCCCGATCGGGGATGTGCAGATCGAGGCTTAAGCCGGATTCGTAATGAAAAAAGCCGCTGCTTTCGAAGGGAAGCGGCGGCTTTTCATTTCAGCTATTGCTTGATGTGCCTGTTCTTCAGAACAGGAAATCGCCCGCATCCAGATTGGCGATCTTCACATTCTCGAGCTTGATCGTATCGCCGTTCAAGCCGTCGATATAAACGTAGCTGCCGACCTGCTTCATGTGGTTCTTCACAAGATCGTTGAAGCCGGTGATGCTGGCAAGCCCCGTCAGATCGAGAATGTCGTGGCTCGATCCGGTCGCCGTGAAATCCTTGATCGTGTCCTTGCCGTCGCCGGTCGCGAAGACGAAGGTATCGGCGCCCGCGCCGCCCGTCAGGATGTCGGCGCCCCTATGCCCCCAGAGCATGTCGTTGCCACCTTCGCCCTTGATCGTGTTGTTGCCGCTGTTGCCATGGATCTGGTTGGCAAGCGCATTGCCGGTGGCGCTGCTGTTGCCGGAAGCCGTCAGCGTCAGGTTCTCGAAATTGTCCTGCAGCGTATAGCTGGCGCTGGATTTGACGAGATCGGTGCCTTCTCCGGCCTTCTCGACGAGCTTGGTGGAGGCGCTGCCGATGACATAGGTGTCATTGCCCTTGCCGCCATGGACGCTGCCGGTGACGGTGCCGATCAAGCCCTCGAAATAATCATTGCCGCCGCCAAGATGGATCGAGCCCTTGATCGTGCCGGTGTTGATGACCTTCTGCACGCCATTGCCGCCGAGGAAGGCGGTGCCAGTGCTTTCAACAAGGCCGGAATTCTTGAATTGCGAGGCGGCGGCTCCGGAAAAGTCAATCGCGGCGATGCCGGTCTTGGTTGCCGTGATCGTGCCCGTGTTGGTCAGCACATTGCCGGTGCCGTCGATGGTGACGCCACCGGCGGCCTTGATCACCTTGTTGTTGGTGACGATCGCCTTGTCCGCATCGACGGCAATGCCATAGGCCGAGGCGGTGATGGTGCCGTTGTTGGTGACCGTGCCCTTGTCGCCGGTCAGGACGACGGCATCCTTCAGCGCTTTGATCGTACCACCATTGTTGGTGACGATCGCTTCGGCGCCCTTGGCAAGAATGGCCGAGCCCTTGCTGGAGGAGATCAGGCCGTCATTGGTGATGATCGCCTTGCTGCCCGACGAAACGATCGTGTCCGTCACGGACTTCAGCGTGCCGTGATTGGTGAGCGTCGCGGAACTGCCGGAAGAAACAAGCGCCCGCTCCTTGCTGGAGTTGGTTTCGCCGTTGTTGGTGAAAATAGCCGAGGAGCCCGAAAGCACGACGGCATCGCCGGCAGCCTTGATGGTGCCGTGGTTGATCACCACTTCCTTCTTGCCGCTTGCCTTGATGGCGGTACCGGTGGACGAAGTGACAAGGCCGTTGTTGACGATCTGGGTTGATGCGCCGGTGGCGAGCAGCGTCGTCTGCCTGGCTTCGATGGTGCCGTGATTGGTGAGTTCCAGCCCGCCGCTCATGATCTCCATGGCGCCGCCGGTGGTGGCGTAAACCTTGGCCGCCTTGCTGATGACGAAGCTGCTGTCGCTGTCGGCGACGCCACTTGCGCCGAACCGCACGGCATAGCCGGAAG
>JAVBSF010000452.1:0-3362 GCA_031556925.1 Pararhizobium sp. | reverse complement strand
GATCGCCACGCGCGACAACGGCCTGCAATTTCGCCTGCCGCCGGAAGCATTGCTGGCGCTTGCCTCGCAGGAAAACCCCGATCCGATCATGACCCGCTGCCTCTACGACAAGGGCGAAGCGAAGCTCGATCACCCCGTTGCCGACTGCCTGACGCCCGGCGCCAAGACCGTCGATACGATCCTGATCGGCGATTCCCACGCCGCCGCCATGGCCGGCGAGACGATGCGTGTGTTCGAGAAGGCCGGCGCCGATCTCTACGTCATGACCCACTCCGCCTGCGTCGGCTTTTCGGGCTTTTATGTCTTCGATGCGAAATACAAGCTGCGCTGCAATTCCTTCTTCTCCGGCATCGAGGACTATATTCACAACAGCGACATCAAGACTGTCGTGATGCTGAGCCGGTGGACGCTCTATGTGGAAGGAACACCCTTCGACAATGGCGAGGGCGGGATCGAGGCGCTGAAGCCGCTCTATGTCGATCTCTATGACCGGCGCGACAAACCGGCCGGACGCGACAGTCCGGAGCGTAAGGAACGCGTTCTCAAACAATATGTTGCCGATATCGAGGGCTATCTGAACCGGGGCTTCAATGTGGTTCTGGTCTATCCCGTGCCCGAGGCCGGGTGGGATGTGCCCGGCATCGTCGCCAAGGCAGCGCTCACGGGCTCACCACTGGAGTTCAGCACCAGTCTCGAGCGTTACCGCCAGCGCAACGAGAAAGTGATCGCTGCCTTCGACGGCCTGTCGCATCCCAATCTTCGGAAGATCAAACCCACCGATACGTTTTGCGGCAAACCGCTGGCGGATCGCTGCATCGACAGCATCGACGCCGACACGATCTATTATTTCGACGACGATCATCTTTCGGATACCGGTGCGGCGCTGATTGCGCCGGCCATTCTCGATGCGGTCCAATCCTTCCGGGCGGATGGAACGCACACGGAAACGCTCGCGGTAAAATAAGCCGCTATTTCGTTTCCTCCGCCGCATTTTCCGGGTTTACCACAAGCGGCTCCGGTGGTTGCGTGCTGCGCGAGCTGCCGTCCCGATCGAAATGCTGGACCACGAGGATGCTCAGGATCGCGCCGATCACGACCCCGAAGACGCCGAACATGAGCCCGCGCATCGTCATGGCTTTGTGAAGCTCCAACGGCGGCGACGGGCCATGGCGTCAGAAAGGTCGCAATCGCGCCCCCTTGCGAAAACGCTCGACCTAGACGCGATGAGGCATGATCTGGTTCGCACAATAATCTCCTGCATTGCTTGAACTCTCCCCGCGCTAACGCAGGATAAGTGTCCGGGTTCCACAGAAGGGACTTGCTCCGCTTACGTTTCGGCCTCTTCCGTCGTCTCATTCATCTTCTTGCGTGCCTGCGCCATCTCGTTGACGGTCGCCCTCAAAGCGGGATGACGGGACATGAAGACGTTGAAATCGCGCCGCTCCAGAATGAACAGCTCGCAGAAATCGACGGCCACGACATCGGCCGTGCGGCGGGTTCCGAGAATGAGCGCCATCTCGCCGAAAAACGCCCCCGCCCCCAGCCTGATTTCGCCCTTGGGAACCTGGACTTCGACGGCGCCGGACGCGATGAAATACATCGAATCCCCCCTGTCTCCGGCCCGCAATATCCGATCCCCCGGCGATGCCGAATGCGGGCGGAACATCAAAAGCAGCTCCTCATGCGAAGCCTCGTCGATCGACGAGAACAGCGGGAAGGTCTCGATGATGTGCTGGATCTTCATGTGATGCTGCTGGTGGCGCGCTTCCTGTTGCGCCTGGATGATCGCAAGCTCGGAAGAGAGCGCCTCGAACCGCTTCTTGCCGTGGCGGGCCGACCAGATCGGATAGGCGGTGCGGATGCGTTGCTTCAGCTCGCCGGTGATCCAGAAGATCAGCGGATTGATGGTGATGGAGAGGATGGCGCCGGCAAGGATCAGGCTCTGCCCTTCCGGTGTCAGCAGGCCGAGCGCGATGCCGAGACCGGCGAGAATGAACGAGAATTCGCCGATCTGCGCCAGCCCCGCCCCGATTGTCAGCGCCATGCCGAGCGGATAGCGCAGGAGCAGCACCACGGCGATCGACACCAGATATTTGCCGAAGGTGATCAGCGCCAGCGTCGCCAGAACCTCCAGCGGTTCGCGGATGAGGATCGTCGGATCGAACAGCATGCCGACCGAGACGAAGAACAGAACCGAGAAGGCATTCTGCAACGGCAGGCTATCGGCCGCCGCCCGGTGGCTGAGGTGACTTTCGCTCATGATGACGCCGGCAAAGAAGGCGCCGAGCGCGAAGGACACCCCGAACAGGATGGCCGAGCCGAAGGCGATGCCGAGCGCAATCGCCAGGACCGAGAGGGTGAAAAGTTCGCGCGAGCCGGTGCGGGCGACCTGCGTCAGCATCCATGGCACGGTTTTCGGCCCAAGCCAGATGGCGATGACGGCGAAACCGCCGACCTTTGCAAGCGTGGTCACGATATTGAGCGCAATCCCCAGCGCATCCGTCGGGACCGCATGGCCATCGCCATGACCGACGCCATGGCCGCCCAGCAACTCCGCGACCAGCGGCAGCAGCACGAGGACCAGCACCATGGCCAGATCTTCCACGATCAGCCAGCCGATCGCCACGCGACCTGCCGCCGAATTCACCAGATTGCGCTCCTCCAGCGCCTTCAGGAGAACCACGGTGCTGGCGACGGAAAGGCAAAGGCCGAAGACGAGGCCAGCCCCGAAGCTCCAGCCGAAGAGATGGGCAAGCCCGATGCCGAGCAGCGTCGCAAGGATGATCTGCAAAACCGCGCCCGGTACCGCCAGCGCCCGCACCGCCTTCAGGTCCGAAGCCGAGAAATGCAGGCCGACCCCGAACATCAGCAGGATGACGCCGAGCTCCGCCAGCTGCGAGGCGATATCGCCATCGGCGGTGAAACCGGGCGAGAACGGCCCGATAAAAACGCCAGCCGCCAGATATCCGACAAGCGGCGGCAAATGCAGCCTGTCAGCCAGATACCCAAGCAACGCCGCCGAAACGAAACCGACGGCGATCGTGGCAATCAATGCGATATCGTGATGCACGCACTTCCCCAACAAAATCAATAAATCAAAGACCGGACATTTGCGGATATGCCCTACCTTGGCAAGAGGTTTGGCCGCCCGGAAGCCGAGCATGCCACAACCTTGGGGAAAAGCGCCCGAAAAAGGACAGACTTACAGCATGCGGAAAAATTAGGCACCCAACCTCAAGTTTTACGCAGAAATTTTTATCATCCGATAAATTTTTGACCTCTTGATAAATATTCCGAATTTCAATCAACATAACCAATTGATTTTAAAGGATTATAACAAACTGGCACGCTTCCTGCTTTTC
>JAVBSF010000251.1:0-4678 GCA_031556925.1 Pararhizobium sp. | reverse complement strand
GATCGCCAGCGTCTTGGCTTCATGGCCCTGGCCGATCGAAAGGCGCAGCAGCTCGCCGATGCCACCGCCGCCGACGGCGCCGATGATGGTCGAGGCGCGCACATTGATCTCGAGACGCAGCAGGAAATAGCTCATGAAATTCGGCAGAACCTGCGGCACGATACCGAAACAGACGCGCTCCACCCAATTGCCGCCAACAGCACGAAGGCCTTCCTCCGGCTTCATGTCGGCATTCTCGACGACTTCGAAGAACAGCTTGCCCAGGGCGCCGATGGTGTGGATGGAAACCGCGATGATCGCCGGGATAGGACCAAGCGAGAGAATTGCCAGGAAGAAACCGGCGATGACGACTTCAGGGAATGCGCGCAGGATTTCCATGAACCGGCGCACGACGCCGCGCACAAGAAAATTCGGCATCAGGTTTCTGGCGGCAAGGAAACAGAGCAGGAAGCCGAAAAACATGCCGATGATGGTGGAGAATACAGCGATATTGAGCGTCTCCAGCATCTTGTAGAAGTATTCGGGCACGTAGATCGTGTCGGTGATATAGAGCCGACCTTCGGGATAATTGTATTTGAAGCTGCCGTCGTCATAGGGCGAAGGCAGGTCGAAGAGCGCACGGAAGACCTCCATGCCATCGCGCGGCACGAGATCGCCGACGAAATCGAAGAGGTGCGGAAGCCGGTCAAAGAATTTGCCGGCATTGGTGTCATTGGCGAACCAGAGCGAGCCGGAGAGGGCGATAAAAAGCGCGAGCAGGCCAAGGATGGTGTAGGTCCGCCGGCGCTGACTCAGTTCCTGCCAATGGCGCTCGACGAGCGTACCACTGTCGCTCAACTGTGTTGAAAGCACGGACATGCCGCTTACGTCTCCGGCGAATTCGATTGGTTCTGCTCAACAGAACTCCAGGAATTGGAACGCCGGCCAGCAAGCCAGCCGGCGCTCCCGGTAAGGGCTGATCAGCCGCCGATCGTGGCCTTGCGGGCGTCGATGATCGGCTTGTAGAAGTCGGTGTTGACTTCGGTGAAGCCGGTGAAATCACCGCCCATCACGGCCGAGAAGCAGGCTGCGTCGGTCTTCGGCAGGTCGAGCATGAACTGCTTGAACTTGGTCTTCATGTCCGGATCCATCGAGGTGCGAACGACGATCGGGCCGTTCGGGATCAGCGGCGACTTCCAGAGCTCGACGATGTCGTTCATGTTGAGAAGGCCCTTCTCAACCATCTTGTGCAGGTTGCCCGAAGTGTAGCCATCCTTCCACTCGCCAACGCCCGAACCGAAGGTCGTGCCGGCATCGAAGGTGCCCTTCAGGACTTCGAGAACGAGGTTTTCGTGACCACCACCGAAGCCGGTCTCGCCGAAGTATTCCTTGACCGGGCCGCCAGTGGCTTCCGGAAGCGTCACGAGCGGGACGAGATAACCGGAGGTCGAATCCGGGTCAGCGAAGCCGAGCTTCTTGCCCTTCAGGTCTTCGAGCTTGGTGATGCCGGAATCCTTGCGGGCAATCATGATCGAGTGATAGCCCGTCGAGCCGTCGGTCTGGACGGTCGTCAGGATCGGCTCGACGGCGTCAGCCTTGGCGAGATAGATCTTGGCGAAGCCGGAGGCGCCGAGTTCAGCATAGTCGAGCGTGCCGCCCAGCAGGCCCTGGATAACGCCGTCATAGTCGGCGGCCGGGAAGAAGGAGACCTTCTCGACGCCGAGCGTGGTCTTCAGGTGATCGCCGAGGCACTGGTAGTTGCGCAGGCGGTCGGCTTCGTTTTCGCCACCGATGATGCCGACGCGGAATTCCTTGAGATCTTCGGCCTGAACGTGACCGACGAGGGCGGTGAGGGCAACGGCGCCCAAGAGAAGTTTCTTCAGCATGACAGTCGTCTCCTGTTATCCCGGTCGCACCGGGTTTCCGTTCTGTTGCAATGGCTTGCCCTTGACGCGGGCTATCGATCCTTCAAGCCGGCTTAAAGGCCGGCCAGTACCAGCGGCTGTCGGCCGGTGGATTCCGTATTGTCCTGCAGCGCAGGAATATTGATGCTGGTCGAGGTCATACTTTCCTCGATCTGCGTGCTGCCGTAGATCTCGCTGACGGCTGATGCCGTCAGGTCCTGCGGTTTGCCGTCGAAAACGACGCGGCCATGGGCCATGCCGATGATGCGCTCACAGTAGTTGCGCGCCGTATCGAGCGTATGAAGGTTGGTGACGACGGTGATGCCGTCGCGTTCGTTGATGTCGCGCAGCGCATCCATGACGATCTTGGCGTTGAGCGGATCGAGCGAGGCGATCGGTTCATCGGCAAGCAGCACCTTCGGCTGCTGCATCAGGGCGCGGGCAATCGCGACACGCTGCTGCTGGCCGCCGGAAAGGGTGCCGGCCGGCTGCAGCGCCGTCTGCTCGATGCCGAGGCGCTCGAGCGCACCGATCGCCATGATGCGCTCCTCACGGGTGAACATATTGAGGATGCTGAGCACGGTGGAGCGATGGTTGAGGCGACCGAGCAGCACGTTGGTCAGGACATCGAGACGCGGCACGAGATTGAACTGCTGGAAGATCATCGCGCAATCGCGCTGCCAGTGACGAAGGGCTGCGCCCTTAAGGCGCGAGACCTCGATATCGCCGAAATGGATGGTGCCGGAGGAAGGATCGGCGAGGCGATTGATCATCCGCAGCAACGTCGACTTGCCGGCGCCGGAGCGGCCGATGACGCCAACCATCTGCCCCGGCGGGATGTCGAAGGTAACCGAGCTGACGGCTGTCTTCTTGCCGAACTGGCGGGTTACATTCTTCAACTTGAACATGGAATCTCTTCCTCTCATCGGCAGCGCCATCATGGGCATCTCGTTTGCCTTACAGGTGTCCGATGAAACGGGAATGTCAGTTTCATGTTTGTTTTGTAACAGTCCCCAAGCCCTTGCGGCGCAGGGTGTTGAGCCGAAAATCTCAAGCATTGTGGCGACGCAGGAATTCGTCGGCTTCGAGGGTTCGAAAATCATCGAGCGCATCGCGAAGCCGGCTATGGTCCCAATCCCACCAGGCGAGCTTTTCAAACCGCGCCGCGATATCGGAACCGAAGCGCTCACGGATGAGGCGGGCCGGCACGCCGCCGACGATCGTGTAGGGGGCGACATCCTTCGAGACGACGGCGCCCGCACCGATGACGGCACCATTGCCCACCGAAACACCCGGCAGGATGGTCGCGCCATGGCCGATCCAGACATCGTGGCCAATGACGACGCGATGATCCCGTCGCCACGCAAAGAAGTCCTGATCCATATCGGCATCCGGCCAATAGTCGGCGGCGCGATAGGTGAAGTGATGCAAGGTCGGACGCCAGACCGGATGGTTGGTGGCGTTGATGCGCACGGATGACGCGATGTTGGCAAATTTGCCGATCGTCGCGCACCAGACGGAGCCGTCTTCCATGATGTAGGAATAGTCGCCCATCTCCACTTCGTGGATGCGGCATCGCTCGGCGATTTCGGTGTACCGGCCGATCGAGCTGTCGACGACGCGCGCACTCGGGCTGATCAGAGGCGCTTCGGAGAGCTTGGTCATGCCGCGGCCTTCCGTGGCGAGAAGGCCGAGACATCGATGATGCGATCGGCAACGGCGTCACGCACTTCCTCGTCGTGGAAGATGCCAAGCAGAGCGACGCCCGCGTCCTTCTTGGCGCGGATCATCTCGACCACCACGGCACGATTGCGCGCATCCAGCGAAGCGGTGGGTTCGTCGAGGATCAGGACCGTGTGATCGGTGATGAAGCCGCGGGCGATATTGACGCGCTGCTGCTCGCCACCGGAGAAAGTCGCTGGCGGCAGTTGCCAGAGTTCCCTGGGAAGATTGAGCCGGCTCAGAAGATTCGCAGCCTTTTGCCGCGCCTCTTCACCGGCAACACCGCGCGCCATCAATGGCTCGGCGACGACATCCAGAGCCGACACACGCGGAACCACACGCAGGAACTGGCTGACATAGCCAAGCGTATCGCGACGCACTTCCAGCACGGCACGCGGCGCAGCGCTTGCGATATCGATACGCTGGCCGCGATGCTCGATCAGGATCTGGCCGGCATCAACGGCATAGTTACCGTACAGCATCTTCAGGATCGAGCTCTTGCCGACTCCCGAGGGGCCGCCGAGCACGACGCATTCGCCACTCTTTACGGAGAAGGAAACGCCGGAGACGACGGGCAGACGGATGCCGTCGCGCAGATGCATCGTAAAACTTTTGGCGACGTCTGAAACAACCAGGGGAGTGGCCATGATCACACCTGCAGGATCGAGGAAACGAGAAGCTGGGTATAGGGTTCGCGCGGGTCGTCGAGCACGCGGTCCGTCAGGCCCTGTTCGATGACAACGCCATCCTTCATCACCATCATCCGGTGCGACAGAAGGCGGGCGACGGCGAGATCGTGGGTGACGATGATCGCCGAAAGACCGAGGTCATGAACGAGGCCGCGCACGAGATCGAGCAGGCGCGCCTGAACCGAGACGTCGAGACCACCGGTCGGTTCGTCCATAAAGACGAGGCGCGGCGAGGTCACCAGATTGCGGGCGATCTGCAGGCGCTGGCGCATGCCGCCGGAGAAGGCGCGGGGCTGGTCGTCGATGCGGCTTTCGTCGATTTCGACCCGCTGCAGCCAATCGATCGCCGTCTCGCGGATCTTGCCATAGTGGCGGGGGCCCCGC
>JAVBSF010000056.1:0-15168 GCA_031556925.1 Pararhizobium sp. | reverse complement strand
CGCCGCCGTTCTCGACCATGACGAGGGCGCCCTGCTTGACCTTGGAGCTCTCGCCATACTGGCGAAGGCTGGATTCGACCGATTCCTCCGCCGCCTGCTGCAGCCCCATATCGATGGTGGTGCGCACGATGAGCGAATGCTGGGCGAAGGGGGTGGCGATACGCTGGACCTCGTCAAAGGCCCAGTCGAGGAAGAAATCGGGCGCGCTGACCTTGGCGCGGTCCACGACCGTTGCCGGATTGAGGCGCGCGGCGATGACCTGGCCCTCCGTCATCAGACCGCCCTGGACGAGATTGGTCAGCACCTCGTTGGCGCGGGCGCGGGCGGCGGGCAGGTTGACATGCGGGGCATAGCGGGCCGGCGCCTTGAACAGACCGGCGAGCATGGCGCTTTCGGCCAGATTGATATCGGTGATGTTCTTGCCGAAATAGAACTGGGACGCTGCCGCCGCGCCAAAAGTGCCGCCGCCCATATAGGCGCGGTCGAGATAGAGCCGCAGGATTTCCTTCTTCGACAGGTTGCATTCCAGCCAGACGGCGAGGAAGGCTTCCTTGATCTTGCGCTCGATGGTGCGCTCGTTCGACAGGAACAGGTTCTTGGCGAGCTGCTGGGTCAGCGTCGAGCCGCCCTGAACCACGCCGCCGGCCTGGGCGTTGATGGTCATGGCGCGGGCAAGGCCCAGAAAATCGATGCCGTAGTGATCGAAGAAGCGGCGATCTTCGGTGGCGAGAACGGCCTTGATCAGCGTATCCGGCAATTCGTCGATGGGGACGGAATCCTCGTGGATGATGCCGCGATGGCCGATCTCGTTGCCGTAGCGATCGAGGAAGGTGACGGCGAAATCGCTTTGCGCGCGCCAGTTGCCCTTGGTGTCCTCAAAGGCGGGAAGGGCGAGCGCCAGCATCAGCACCGCGCCGACCGTGCCCCAGGTCATGCCTTCGCCGAGAATTTCGAACAGCGCCTTCTTCCAACCGCGCACGCGAAAACGGCGGAAGAAGATGGTGATGTCCTCCCACCAGACGGCAAGCCGGAAGCCGGCATTCCACACCGTCGAATCGATCCAGGAATCGATGCGCAGCAGGATATGGCGCTTCTTGGCGGGGGTTTCCTCCGGGGTGTCTTCCTGCACGGTCTGAACGTCCTGATCGCTTGCGGGCATCCACGCCCTGATATTTGCACGGCGCGGGTTTCCAATCTACGCCGGTATCGGTAAACAGCCTTAAAAAACCGGCAATCTTTTGTAGACTGCTGCTGAAAATCCTTAAAAAGAGAAATGAGCCATCATGGGGGCAGAGCCCTTCTGGAAAACGAAATCGCTTGCCGAGATGACGGGCGCGGAGTGGGAAAGCCTCTGCGACGGCTGCGGGCTCTGTTGTCTCAACAAGCTGGAAGACTGGGATACGGGCGAGATCGTCTGGACCAATATCGGCTGCACGCTGCTCGACGGCGAGAGCTGTCGCTGTCGCGACTATCCGAACCGCAAGGCCACCGTGCCGGACTGTCTGCAGCTGACGCCGGAGATGGTGGCTGAGCTTTCCTGGCTGCCGCCGACCTGCGGGTATCGCCTCGTGCGCGACGGACATGACCTCTACTGGTGGCATCCGCTGGTTTCGGGCGATCCCGAGACTGTGCATCAGGCCGGGATTTCGGCGCGGGGGCGCATTGTCAGCGAGGACGATGTCCATATCGACGACTACGAGGATTTTCTGGTCGAGTGGCCGCTGACGGTGGGCGAGGAGAGCCGGGCGAAGAGATAGCTCTTATCCTTCTTCCCGCGTGCGGGGAGAAGGTGCCCGCAGGGCGTATGCTGAAATATCGACAAGGATGAGAGCTTGCCCCTCACCCTGGCCCTCTCCCCGCCTGCGGGGAGAGGGGACTATGGGTCTGCGGCGCCACGTTGCGCCAGGCGGTTTCCATGACGCTGCCGATGATATCCTCGTCGGCATCGATGAAATAGACCGAGGTCCAACCCTTTTCGCCCCAACCGCCGGGAACGGCGCAACAAAGGCCCGGCTCCGTTTCGATCAGGAAACGCTGCTGGTCGGGCGTGAACTTGAAGACGGCGCGACCGGGCTCCGGCAGGCTCATGAAGATGCGCTTGCCGACGCGGAAATCGCGCTTGCCGAAATGGGCGCTCTCTATGGCGCCGGGCAGGCTCAAGGCCCGCTTTTCCAAATCTTCCGTCCTCATATTAGAAGGTTAACATGAATCAGCCGGTGCGCAACGGAAAGAAAATTTACCTAAATAGGAAAATAATCCTTGACGCCGTGACGGTGCTTTGGTAGGGTTATGGCACAGTCGGAAAATTGCGGGTGAGGCCGGAGCATCGAGGGATGTCCGGCCTTTTGTGTTTTTCAAGCGGCACCCGGTTCGGGTGGATTTCAGGGACATCGGTGATGATTGCTGATCTGGATTTCGATCCGGACGTCTTCGGCATTTGGCCGTCGGCGCCGGTCTATGGCGATGCCGACGGCGATCGCTGGGAGTGGCTGGCGGACGTCGCGAGCCGGATCGTGCTCGATACCAAGGCGCAGAACACCGCTTCGCCGCTCGACGAATTGCAGGACATGCTGAACGGCATGACCAAGGAATTGAAGCAGCAGCTGCAGCAGTTTCAGACTTTGCGGCGAGCGGCGGACGCAGCGCTCGACGAAGGGGACGGAGAGATCGACCGCAAGGCGGTGCAGGCGGATGCGAAAGCGAGCCTGGAGGCGATGTCGCTGCTCATCCGGACGCTTGAAAAGATCGACAGCCTGCAGAGGACCATCGCCCATGACCGACGAGCCGAAGCCGAAGCGGCAGGTGCGGACGAAAGCTTTGAAGCGCTCGTTGCCGAATTCGACGCGCGTGTCGAGCGGCGGGCTGAAGAGCTTGCCCGGTCGCGAAGGGAAGGGATTGCTGACATGCGGGCGGGCGGCGGACGCGGTGATGCCGGGGAAGACGGAAAACCGCCCGATACGGCTCAAGGCCAAGGCCGTCTTGCGGAAAGCGGAGAAGCTTGCCACGCAGCATGAGGACGGGATGACGGGGGTGAAAGGTGCCTTCGGCAGGGCGCTTGCGGCGGGGCAAGCTTTGCGTGAAGGGCTTGCTTGTTCTTATCGGTACGATGGGGACGGCGTGCGTTTGGCGGGGGATGGAGGGATTGTTTCGGATACCGGGAGTTTGCCGGACAACCCCCCTCTGTCGGCTCTGCCGACATCTCCCCCGCAAGGGGGGAGATTTGGAGCGGGAGGCGGCCCCTTGCCAGTCTCCCCCCTTGCGGGGGAGATGCCCGGGAGGGCAGAGGGGGGTGGTGCCGCAGATGCTGAACGTACCGTAGATATTTCATTCCCAAAGAAATCTTCTGATCCTGCCTTTGGCAAGATGGACCCAAGTGTTGTCGAAGACAGCCAACAGGACGCGCGCAAACTTTACCGGCGGGTTCTTTCCGACTGGCGTCTGAGCGGGCGTCTGGAACAGAAGCCGCCGCCGGGGGACTGGCGGGTGTGGCTGCTGATGGGCGGGCGTGGATCGGGCAAGACGCGGGCCGGCGCGGAATGGGTGCATGGGCTGGCAAGCCGGCCCGGCGCGCGGCCCTTGCGGATCGCGCTGGTGGCCGAAACGCTCGGCGATGCGCGTGAGGTGATGATCGACGGGATCTCCGGCATCTGCCGGATCGCGCGGCGCAACCGGCCGGATTTCGAGGCTTCCCGCAGGCGGCTCGTCTGGCCGAACGGGACGGTGGCGCAGATCTTTTCTTCCGAAGATCCGGAGAGTTTGCGCGGGCCGCAATTCGACTATGGCTGGGCGGATGAAGCCGGAAAATGGCGACATGCGCAGGAGACTTTCGACATGCTGCAGTTCGGGCTGCGGCTGGGCGCCGATCCGCGGCTTCTGATCACCACGACACCGCGGCCCCTGCCATTGTTGAAGGCGTTGATGGCGGAGCCGACGACGGTGGTGCGGCGCATCCGCACACTCGACAACGCCGACAATCTCGCACCCGGTTTTCTGGATGCGATGGCGGGACGATACGGCGGAACGCGGCTCGGGCGGCAGGAACTGGATGGCGAGATGATCGCCGACCGGGAAGATGCCCTGTGGTCGCGGACCGCCATCGAGGCGCTGACGCTGCGGGGGGCCGTGGGGGAAACCGGCCCCTTGCAGCGGATCGTCGTGGCGGTCGATCCGCCCTCAGGCATCGGGCCTGCCTCCTGCTGCGGTATCGTCGTGGCCGGGCTTGACCGGACGGGGCGGGCGGTGGTGCTGGCGGATTGCTCGGTCGAGGGGGCGAGCCCCGCCGGATGGGGCGCGGCCGTGGTCAGGGCCTATCGCCGGTTCGATGCGGATCGGGTGGTCGTGGAGGTCAACCAGGGGGGCGAGATGGTTTCGGCCGTGCTGAAGGGGATCGATGCGGCCTTGCCGGTGAGCGCTGTGCGGGCGACACGGGGCAAATGGCTGCGGGCCGAGCCGGTGGCGGCCCTTTACGAGCAGGGACGCGTGGTGCACGCCGGCGCCTTTGCCGATCTCACCGACCAGATGTGCGATTTCGGCCCGGACGGGCTGTCATCGGGCCGCTCTCCCGACCGCCTGGACGCGCTGGTCTGGGCCTTGACCGCGCTGATGCTGGACGCAAACGGCGAGCCTCGGGTGCGGCGGGTGTAGGAGAGGGGAAGGTCTTGCCGTAAAAAACGGGTCTCCCCCCGCGTGAGGGGAGACGGCGCGATGTGACGCGGGGATCGGCCGGATGGCGCGATCAGGTCAGCGCTTGTCCGATGCGGAGAAAGGGGATTTCGACGGCTCGCTGATACCGGAGCGCATCTGGCGCCATTCGTTTTCGAAGCGATCGACGAGGTGTTGCGGCATGGTGGCGACGGGGGTTTCCGAAGGGGCTTTGCTGGTGTCCTGCATGCTTCATATCCTCCACAATATCATATTGCTGCAATTCTCCTGTCACATATCAAAGCTGAAGTAAATCAGGGTATTAAACAGTTTAAACGATTGAAATTCATTAAATCGATTAGAACCGCGAACGTGGTTGAGGCGGGGGCGAGGACTATCCACAGGGCTGCCGGATCACGGCCATATGGGGGTGAGGCCGTGTTCCCGACGGGGTGTTTTCGCGCGTCGGGTAAGCGGGCAGTGAAATAACTGATCTCATGGAAGGATCGAGGATGAAAAATCCGTTTCGGATGAGGTTCCGGCGGCCGGATGCGGCAGGCGAGGTCAAATCGACGGCGGGTTTCGTCGCGGTGACGCATGAGGCGGCGGCGCACTGGACGGGGCGTTCCTACCGGGCGCTTGCGGAGCAGGGCTATGCCCGCAATCCCGTGGCCTATCGGGCCGTGCGGATGGTGGCCGAGGCGTCTGCGGCGGTGCCGCTGCTGCTCTACGACGGAGACGAGGAGATTGCCGACCATCCGGCGGTGTCGCTGCTGGCGCGGCCGAACGGGCAGATGGCGGGGGCGGATTTTCTCGAGGCGCTCTACGGGCATCTGATGCTGTCCGGCAACGCCTATGTCGAGGCGGCGAGGATCGGGGCGGAGCCGCGAGAGTTGCATCTGCTCAGGCCGGACCGGGTGCGCATCCTGGAGGACCGGGACGGGTGGCCGGAGGGCTATGAATACCGGATCGGGGGGCGGGTGCGGCGTTATCCGGCCGGGCCGGGCGGGATCTTGCACCTGAAGCTGTTTCATCCGCTGGACGATCATCTCGGCTTTCCGCCGCTGGCGGCGGCGCAGATGGCGCTCGATCTATCCAATGCGGCGGCGACCTGGAACAAGGCCCTGCTCGACAATTCTGCCCGGCCTTCGGGCGCGCTGGTCTATCAGCCGAAGGAGGGCGGCAATCTTTCCGCCGATCAATACGACCGGCTGAAGAGCGAACTGGAGGAGGGCTATTCCGGCGCGACGCGGGCGGGGCGGCCGCTGCTGCTCGAAGGTGGGCTCGACTGGAAGGCGATGGGGCTTTCGCCGAAGGACATGGATTTCGTCGAGGCGAAGAACGGCGCGGCGCGGGATATCGCGCTCGCCTTCGGGGTGCCGCCGATGCTTGTCGGGATACCCGGCGACAACACCTATGCCAATTATCAGGAGGCGAACCGGGCGTTCTATCGGCTTACCGTGTTGCCGCTGGTGTTGCGGACGGCGGCGGCGCTTTCGGGGTGGCTGTCGGATCTTTATGGAGATGGGGTGTCGCTGCGGCCGGATCTGGATCAGGTGGCTGGACTGACGGGCGAGCGCAACGAGGTTTGGGCGCGGCTTAAGGATGCGGCGTTTCTGAGTGACGAGGAGAAGCGGCGGGCTGTGGGGTATTGAGGCTTGCGGAAAAGCCCCTCATCCGGCCTGTCGGCCACCTTCTCCCCGTATACGGGGAGAAGGAACAAGCGGCACACTCCGTCGTCCCCTCTCCCCGCAGGCGGGGAGAGGGCCAGGGTGAGGGGCAATTCGCGGAATAGTCCTTTTACAACAAACCATTATTCGTGCCGGATGATTCAGATCGCGCCAAAACGGAATCAATCTGTGAAGTGCCTGAATCGGTTTGCGAGCCGATGGGCGCAAGAGATTCCAAAGATTCAGGAAATCGGAAAGCTCACGCTGCGGCATGACCTTGCGGGAAGGCAGCGGGTGGAGGCCTTGGCGCGTTTAGGTGCGGGGCCGGATCGCGATTCATTCTAGTCGGAGAGGCTTAACAAATGGCTGACATCGGCAATGACCCCGGCCTGTGGGCCGCCAATGCGCTGGGCTCGGTGGCAGGTGCCGCCGTCTCGCTCGTCTATATGCTGCCGCGCAGCCGGCAGGAGGCGGTGTCTCGGTTCCTGACCGGAACGACCTGCGGGCTGATTTTTGGAGCACCGGCCGGCGTGTGGATCGTCGGGCGGCTCGGGATCGCGGGAGAGGTTTCCGGCAACGAGATGCTGCTGACGGGATCGGCGGCGGCGAGCCTTTGCGCTTGGTGGGTGCTGGGCGCGGCGGCGCGCATTGCCGCGCGGTTTGGCAAGGGTGGGAGCTGAGTGGCTCTGCCGTAAAACCTTTGCCGGGTAGAGCCACCCCCCTCTGTCAGCTCTGCTGACATCTCCTCCGCAAGGGGGGGAGAGGGGAGCAAGCGGCGCGTTTCAAACATGGAGAGAGCAATGACAACCGACGGCCTTCCGGTCTGGCGGACGAAGAAGTTTGCCAGTTTGAACCTTGCCGGCGTGACCGGCGAGGGGCGGTTTTCCGGCTATGCCAGCGTCTTCGGCGAGATCGATCTCGGCAAGGATGCGATCGAGCCGGGGGCGTTTGCGCAGTCGCTGTCGCGGCGCGGGGCTTCGGGCGTGCGGATGCTGTTCCAGCACGATCCGGCCGAGCCGCTCGGCAGCTGGAAGACCATTCGCGAGGATGCGCGTGGGCTCTATGTCGAGGGCGTGCTGGCGCCGGGCGTCGAGCGGGCGCGCGAGGTGCACCAGTTGATGAAGAACGGGGCGCTGGACGGGCTTTCCATCGGATTCCAGACGGTGAAGGCGAAAACCGACAAGGGTGGCGTCAGGCGCATTCTGGAGGCGGATCTCTGGGAGATCTCGATCGTCACCTTTCCGATGCTGCCGTCCGCCCGCGTCTCGAACGTGAAGAATGCGCGGTGGTTCCGCGACACGGAAACGGAGCTCGTGCGCAGCATGCGCCGGGCGGCCCGGATGATGAAAACCCAAGGAAGGATGTGCCGATGACAGAGACTGCAACGAGCCCCCTCAAAGTGGCGCCGGAAACCAAGCATGTGCCGGAGACGATGACGGCGGCTTTCGAGGACTTCATGGGAGCTTTCGAAAGCTTCAAGGAGACCAACGACCGCAGACTTGCCGAAATCGAGGGCAAGCTGACGGCCGATGTCGTGACCCGCGACAAGATGGACCGCATCTCGCGCGCCATGGACGAGCAGAAGCGCGCCATGGACCAGATGCTGCTCAAGAAGGCGCGGCCGGCGCTTGGCCGTGACGATCAGCTTTCGCCGGAGGCGGAGGAGCACAAGGCGGCCTTCGAGAGTTATGTGCGCCGTGGCGACGAGCAGGCGCTGAGGGCGCTGGAGGCCAAGGCGTTTTCGATCGGCTCGGCGAGCGACGGCGGCTATCTGGTGCCGAACGAGACCGACAGCGAAATCGGGCGCAGGCTTTCGGTGCTGTCGCCGATCCGCTCGATGGCGACGGTCAGGCAGGTTTCGGGCGCGGTGCTGAAGAAGCCCTTTGCGCTGGCCGGCATGGCGACCGGCTGGGTGGCGGAGACGGCGGCGCGGCCGCAGACCACGACGCCGCAGCTGGCCGAGCTTTCCTTCCCGACCATGGAACTTTACGCCATGCCGGCGGCGACGGCCGCACTTCTCGACGACGCGGCGGTCGATATCGAAAGCTGGATCGCATCCGAAGTCGATATCGCCTTTGGCGAGCAGGAGGGGACGGCCTTTGTTTCCGGCGACGGGACGAACAAGCCGAAAGGGTTTCTGGCCTATACCAATGTTGCTGACAGTAGCTGGAGCTGGGGCAATATCGGCTATATCGCCACGGGGACGGCGGGCGCCTTCAAGACGTCAGGGCCTTCCGACACATTGGTCGATACCATCTATGCGCTGAAGGCGGGCCATCGGCAGAATGCGAGCTTCGTGATGAGCCGCAAGACTCAAGGCGAAATTCGTAAGTTCAAGGATGCCGATGGCAATTATCTGTGGCGGCCGCCGGCGACGGCGGGGCAGCAGGCGTCGCTGATGGGCTTTCCGATCGCGGAAGCCGAGGACATGCCGGATATCGCGGCGAACAGTTTCTCGATCGCCTTCGGGAATTTCGCGGCCGGCTATCTCGTCGTCGATCGCACCGGGGTTCGGGTGCTGCGCGATCCCTATTCGGCCAAGCCCTATGTGCTGTTCTACACGACCAAGCGTGTCGGCGGCGGGGTGCAGAATTTCGAGGCGATCAAGCTCGTGAAGTTCGCTGCCTCTTGATCTTTGTCGCAGTCGGCCCTTTTTTAGTGGGGTCGAATGTAATCGGCTGCTGACCCTCCCTGTCGGCAGCCGCCTGGGCGGACACGGCTTCCCTCCCGCCGTGTCCGCCCTTTCCCTTTCGACAGCGCCTTTCCGCTTTTCTCCGAATCGCGAAAACGCTCGAACTTTTTTACGCATTTCCCGACGCAAAACCGCTTCGCACTTTTGCTGGAAATGCTCTGGCGGAGATTTCCATGACCATTGCCGAACTGACGCCGCCCGATGGCGAGCCGCTGACGCTTGTCGAGGTGAAGGCGCATCTGCGTCTCGATGGCAGCGTCGAGGACAGCCTGCTTTCCACGCTGATCACGGCTGCCCGCCAGCACCTGGAGCGGGAGACGGGGCTGGTGCTGATGACGGCCGGCTTTCGCCTCTATCTCGACGACTGGCCGGACGGGCCGGTGATTCAGATTGCGAGATGCCCGGTGCAAACGATTGATGCCGTTACCGTTTATGACGATCTGGGCGATGCTTCCGAGGCCGACACCACGGGCATGGTACTCGACGGGCGGGCGCATCCGGCCCGACTGATCCTGCCGCGGCGGGTGCGGCCGGGACAGGCGCTGAACGGGATCGAGATCGATTTTACCGCCGGCTTCGGGGCGAGTGGGGCGGAGGTGCCGGACACGCTGAAGCGCGCGATGCTGCTGCATGTCGCTCTTCTCTACGAGTTTCGCGGGGCGGTCGCGCCCGAGAACCAGCCGGCGGGGGTGCCGGCCGGATACGAGCGGCTGATCGCGCCGTTTCGGCGCCGGGGGCTTTGAGATGGGGCGGATGGTCTTCGATCCCGGAGAGCTGAACCTGCGCCTCGATATCGAGAGGCGGGTTGCGGTTTCGGATGGGCAGGGCGGCGAGGTCGGCGGCTTCGAGGTGATGGGCGCCGTCTGGGCGCGGATCGAGCCGGTATCGGCTGTCATGGGCGAGGCCGGGGGGCTGCAGCAGGTGGCGGTGACGCACGAAATCCTTGTGCGTCACCGCGACGGTCTTGTTTCCGGTCTGCGGTTTGCCAAAGGCGGGCGGCGGTTTCTGGTGCAGGCGGTGCATGATCCCGACGAAAGCGGGCGGTATCTGGTCTGCCGGTGCAGGGAGGAAGGGGTATGAGCGCCAGTGCGGCCTTGCAGAAGGCGATTTACGGGCGGTTGCGGGCCGATGCGGGAATGGTGGCGCTCGTTGGCGTCGACGGGGTGCGCGACCATGTCGTCACGGGCGAGCGGCGGCCTTTCGTGCGGATATTTTCCATCGAAAGCCGGGATTTTTCGACGGCGAGCGAAGCGGGCGAGGAGCATCTGGTGACGCTGGAGGTTCGCACCGGCGAGGGCGGGAACCGGGAAGCGCAGGTGATTTCGGCACGGGTGCGGATGTTGCTGGACGATGCCGGTCTGGGGCTGGATGGCTTTGCGCTGATCGGCATTGCGCATCGGCGGACGCGCATCGGGCGCGATGCGCAGGCCAGGGGACATGTGGCCGAGATGGTGTTTCGGGCGGTGACGGAGTGAGCACGAAGATATGCGATGCCGGAAAAGCGTGAAATCCGACAGACATTCGGTAGAAATTTGCCGGATCTTAATTCAAGCTTAGTTGGCGCGTATTTACAATGTAATTACGAAACACTAGATGATGGGTACGTCACATGTATGAAATTGGCAGGAGCCGAATGTGTTCATGCTCGTTGTCCGGCGTCTAGGAGTGGACCAATGTCTGGTGCGAAAAAACTGGAAACTCTCAATCTGCGTATGGATAGCAAAACACGCGATGTAATTTCTCGCGCTGCAGCTATCTGCGGAAAATCGCTGACATCGTTTATGACGGAAGCCGCCTATTCTTCTGCCCAGAAGGAGCTATTGGATCAGCGTTTCGTTGGTGTTGATGCGACAGTCTTTGACGCTGTTGAAGCGCTGTTAGCAGAACCCGCCACAGCCCAGCCGAAGCTGGTCGAACTGTTCAAAACGAACAGGGAATGGCTTGATTGAGCAACGTATTCCGGAAGCCAGCTCCTTTAGGGGAGCATCACCGTGTCGAAAGCTTTGATAGCGGCAAACCGGAGCTGGATATTTTCCTGAAGGAATTGGCTCTTTATAATCAACAACAAGGCTATACACGTACATTTGTTATCGCTGATGCGGACAACCGGGTTGTTGGCTATCATTCTCTTTGCGCCGGGATGATCAGCCGGGAAAATGCTCCCAAGCCCGTGGGAAGCCATGGAGCACCGAGGGAGATTCCTGTCGCGCTTCTGGCACGTCTTGCGGTGGACCGTCGTTACCAAAAGCAGGGGCTGGGCGCAGCCTTGTTCAAAAACGCCTTGATGGCGGTGATGTCGACGTCACAGATTGTTGCGTTCCGGGCAATCATGGTGCACGCGCTCGATGATGATGCTGAAAACTTTTATATCAGGTACGGCTTTCGCCGGGCAAAAGGACTGGAGCGCACCTTGCTGCTGCCAACCAAGGATATAGCAGCCTCGTTGCAGGCTGCCATTTAGGACAAATCTCCATTCAGCTATTCCCTCGAATTGAGTGGATCCGGTTTGAGCAAAAACGATCAACGGTATTTGCGCCAGGCGTCCTTTGGGGCGCTTTTTTGTTTCACGAAAGGACGGGCGGATGGTGGCTCAGAAGGGCAAGGATCTTCTGTTAAAGATCGAGAATGGCGGAAGTTTCGCGACCGTGGCGGGGCTCAGGTCCAAAAGGATCGCGTTCAATGCCGAGACGGTCGACAGCACGGATTCGGAATCGACCGGGCGCTGGCGGGAATTGCTCGGCGCGGCGGGGGTGCAGCGGGCTTCCGTGTCCGGTGCCGGGATTTTCAAGGATCAGGCATCCGATGCGCTGGTGCGGAGCGCCTTTTTTGCGGCCTCGATTCTGAACTGGCAGGTCGTCGTGCCCGATTTCGGTACGCTGACGGGGGCATTTCAGGTGACGGCGCTGGAATATTCCGGGCAGTACAATGGCGAGGTGCTGTTCGAAATCGCGCTGGAATCGGCCGGCGCGCTGACCTTCGCGGCCTTGTGATGCCGGGCGCTGCTTTGGGTCGGGCGAACCGGCGGCGGGGCGAGATCGAGGCCGTCATCAATGGTGAGCGGCGGATCCTGTGTCTGACACTGGGGAGTCTGGCGGAACTGGAGACGGCCTTTGCTGCCGACAATCTCATCGATCTGGCGGCGCGGTTTTCCGAGGGGCGGCTGAAGGCGGCGGATATGATCCGCATTCTCGGGGCCGGGTTGCGTGGTGGCGGCAATCTCGTCAGCGATGAGGATGTAGCCGACATGAGCATCGATGGCGGGCTTGCGGCCATGGCGGCTGTGACGGGAGCGCTGCTTGCGGCGACGTTTGCCGGGGAGGAGACGGCGGCAAACCCTTGAGGGCCGCAGGCGGCGGGAGTTCCCTATCGGCTTTCCCCTGGGAAGCGGTGATGGAACTCGGGTTCTGCCGGCTGCGGCTTTCTTCGGAAGAGTTCTGGAGCATGACGCCGCGGGAGCTCGTGGCGGCTTTCGGCGGATCGCGGCGAGGATCGGCGATCGACCGGGCGGCATTCGAGGCCTTGCAGGCGGCGTTTCCGGATGGAGATGGTGAAGGTTGAGGTTTGGACCTTCTCCGCGTGCGTGGGGAAGGTGTCCGAGGGGCGGGTGAGGGGCCTGGCCTCGACGTTTTCAAGGATGAAGGTTTTTGCCCCTCACCCTAACCCTCTCCCCGCCTGCGGGAGAGGGGACGATCGTGCGCGGGGCTCGGGGATGAGCAAGGAGAGTTGCGATGGATGAATTCGATTTTTCCGGGGCGCGGGAGGAGGCGGATGGGCTCTCCGACGTGCTGGCCGAGCTGGAGCAGCGGTCGCGCTCCTTTGGTTCTGCGCTGACGGGGGCGCTGACTTCAGCGGTTCGTGGCGGCAAGGGGCTGGACGATGTCCTGCGCAGCGCCGGATTGCGGATGACGGAGATCGCGCTCTCGGCGGGGCTGAAACCGCTCGAGGGGATGATCGGCAGTCTGATCTCCGGGGTTTCCGGCGGGGTGAAGGCTTTTGCCGATGGCGGCGTGGTATCGACGCCGACCTATTTTCCGATGGCGGGCGGGACCGGGCTGATGGGCGAGGCGGGGGCGGAAGCGATCCTGCCGCTGCGGCGCGGAGCGGACGGTGCGCTGGGCGTGGCCGCGCAGGGTGGCGGGGGAATGAATGTCGTCTTCAATGTCAGCGCGACGGACGTGGAAAGCTTCCGCCGATCGGAGGGTCAGATCGCGACGATGCTGACGCGGACGATGCGGCGCGGGCAACGTGGTTTGTGAGGTTTTGCGGCCAAGGGATTCCGGGGACTCGATTTTTTCCGGCAGGCTGATGTTTCAGGTGAGGCGGGGTGCATGCTGCCTGGGGTCGTTTGCGGGCTGCCCATCATCGATCAGCTCCCTTTCACTTCATCAAGAAGCGACAGGCGATTGTTGGAAAATCCCAGTCTGAGAGTTTGCGGATCCATCCCCCTCTGTCAGCTCCGCTGTCATCTCCCCCGCAAGGGGGAAATCGGGAGCGCGGGGCGCCTTCCTCTCCGTACCCGCCCTTATGAGAGCGGGCGGGACATATCGAAATCTTCAAGACGTGAGGGTTGCCATGGGATTTCATGAAGTGGCGTTTCCGCTGCGGCTGGCGCTCGGGACGAGCGGCGGGCCGGTGCGGCGCACCGATATTGTCAGCCTTTCCAACGGGCGGGAGAACCGCAACAGCCGCTGGCGGGATGCGCGGCGGCATTACGATGCCGGATCGGGGGTGAAGTCTGTCGCCGATCTTTATCGCGTCCTCGAATTCTTCGAGGCGCGGGCGGGGCAGCTGAACGGGTTCCGGTTTCGCGATCCGGTCGATTTCCAGTCCTGCGGGCCGCAGGCGACGGCGAGCGCGGCCGATCAGGCCCTCGGCTCCGGGAACGGTGTGACGGCGGTGTTCCAGCTTTCCAAGCGTTATGCGGATGCCGGAGGGGCGACCGTGAGGCTGATCGAGAAGCCGGTGGCGGGAAGCGTGGTGCTCGCGGTCGCGGGCGTAGCGGTGCCGGCGGCGGATTTCACCGTCGATACGGCGACCGGCAGGGTGACGTTCAAGCCGGGGAAAATACCGGGCGCGGGCGCGGCGGTGACGGCCGGGTTTCGCTTCGATGTGCCGGTGCGTTTCGATACCGACCGGATCGAGATCGATCTGGCGCAGTTTCAAGCCGGGCGCATTCCGTCCATTCCGCTGGTGGAGATCAAGCCATGAGAGAGATACCGGCCGGCCTCGCGGAGCATCTGCAAGGCGACGCGACGACGGTTTGCCATTGCTGGCGGGTGACGCGACGTGATGGCACCGTGATCGGCTTTACCGAGCATGACCGCGATCTTGTCGTCGCAGGCACCGTTTATCTCGCAGCGAGCGGGTTTTCGGCGGCCGACAGCGAGGCGGCCAGCGGGCTTTCCGTCGATGCGGGGGAGGTGAGCGGCGGATTTTCCGCAGATGCCATCGACGAGGCGGATGTGCTGGCGGGGCGCTACGACGGGGCTCGGGTCGAGACCTTCGTCGTCAACTGGCAATCGCCCGGCGAGCGCATGCTGCTGCGGGTCGAGGAAATCGGCGAGGTCGTCCGGGCGAGTGGCGCATTTCGCGCCGAGCTGCGGCGGATGACGCATCGGCTGGGGCAGGTGCAGGGGCGGGTCTATGGCCGGCGCTGCGATGCCGCGCTGGGAGACGGGCGGTGCGGGGTCGATCTCGGTGCCTATCGGGCCGAGGGGGCGGTGCTCGCCGTTCTGAGCGAGACGCGGCTTACGGTTTCCGGGATGGATGGGTTTGCGCCGGGATATTGCCGATATGGGACGCTGGCGTTTTCGAGCGGGGCCAATGCGGGGGCCGTGGCCGATATCGAGGATCATCGGCGCGATGGCGGGACGGTGACGGTTTCGCTGTGGTTGCCGCCGGCTCTGCCGGCTGCTGTCGGGGATACATTTGTGGTGACGGCCGGGTGCGACAAGAGTTTCGGCATGTGTCGTCAGCGATTTTCCAACGGGATCAATTTTCGCGGCTTTCCGCATATGCCGGGGAGCGATTTCGCCTTCGGCTATGCGGATGGCGACGCGGTGCATGCCGGGCGGGCGCTTTATGAGTGAGCCGGACTTCGTGGTGGGTTTGGAACGAGCCGAGCCCCTCATCCGGCCCTTCGGGTCCCCTTCTCCCCGCGCGCGG
>JAVBSF010000538.1:0-4184 GCA_031556925.1 Pararhizobium sp. | reverse complement strand
GATCGCCCTCCAGCAGCGCACGATAGCGCTTTTAGAAACCGCCGCCTGCCGCGTTCTCTTCATCGAGAAATCACGCCGCATCGGTGAGACCTGGGCATTGGCCGGCTATGCGGTGTTGCGCGCAGCGCGCGTCAAGGCGGCAGGCGGCAAGGATGCCCTTTACATTTCCTATTCGCAGGAGATGACCCGAGAATTTATCGACGCCTGCGGCATGTGGGCACGTGCATTTTCCCATGTCGCCACAGACGCCGAGGAATTCCTGTTCGCGGATGACGACGAGGAAGGCAAACGCTCGATCCAGGCGTTTCGCATAAAATTCGCGTCGGGCTTCGAGATTGTCGGTCTTTCATCCGCGCCACGATCGCTGCGCGGCAAGGATGGCCTGCTGATCATCGACGAAGCCGCTTTCGTCGATAACCTGAAGGAGCTGCTGAAAGCCGGTCTCGCCTTCCTGACCTGGGGCGGCCAGGTCGTCGTCTGTTCCACCCACAACGGGGCGGAGAATGAATTCAACCTGAAAATCCAGGACATTCTGGGAGGCCGGCTTAAATACAAACATTTGCGCATCGATCTCGATCAGGCGCTGAACGATGGTCTCTACCAGCGCATCTGCCTCGTCAACGGGCTGGAATGGACACCGGAAAGTGAAGCCGAGTGGCGGCAAGACCTTATCGACTTCTACGATGATGGCGCTGACGAGGAACTGTTCTGCGTTCCGTCGCAAGGGTCAGGCACCTGGTTGTCGGCGCCGCTGATCGAGGCGCGCATGACGTCGGAGGCGCCTGTGCTTCCGCTCGATCTGCCGGCCGACTTCCTGCAGCGGCCGAAGGTCGAACAGGGGCTTTTGCTCGCACCGTTCCTTGTGGAACTGAAAGCGGCGCTGACGACGCTCGATCCGGACAAACAGCATGCCTTCGGGTTCGACTTCGCCCGCGTCGCCGACTTGTCGGTGGCGACATTGCTCTCGATCGACAAGAAGCTGCACCGGTCGAGTGCTATCACGGTCGAAATGCGCCGCGTTCCCGGCGATGAACAGAAACAGATCGTCAAGATGATCCTGCAGGCAGCCCCGCGGCTGATCGGCGCCGCCTTCGACGCGACCGGCATGGGCTGGACCGTGGCCGAAGACATGGGTCGTTTGTTCGGGTTCCGCGAAAAGGAAGAGGACACCGGTCTGGTATGGGCGATCAAGTTCAGCCAGGACTGGTACCGGTTGCATATGCCGCCGCTGAAGGTGGCCTTCGAAGACGCGGCGATCTCGATCTCGAAGAATGCAGATCATCTCTCCGATCTGCGGCTTCTCAAGCTCATTCGCGGCATTCCGACGGTTCCGGATGTTCGCACAGGCTCCGGCGTCAAGAAGCGGCACGGCGACTATGCGATCGCGCTGGCGCTCGCCCATTTTGCCAGCCGGTTGCCCGCACGGGAATATGATTATCAGGCGGTCGGCGCTGCGCAAAACCCATGGTCCGGTCACAACGGCGGCCCGCCGCTCGATGATGATTTCGGCGATCACGATTTCTGGCGGCCGCCGCTTGGCGCCGCTTTGCGAGGAACAATCTGATGGCGCATTACAAGGGGATTGTCGATCAGCACGGCCGCCCGATCGTCAAGTCGGTGCTGACCACCGAGGTCGCCGGGCCGACGGTAACCGGCGTTCGATCGCCGATCACCGGCTATCCGGGTGACGGGCTCGATCCCGTCCGGCTTGCGAACATTCTTCGTGAGGCTGACCAGGGCGAGCCGCTGCGCTACCTCGAACTGGCCGAGACGGTTGAAGAGCGCGACCTGCACTATGTCGGCGTGCTCGGCACCCGCAAGAGATCGGTCAGCCAGCTGGAAATTACTGTCGATGCGGCCTCCGACGACAAGCTGCATGTCGCCCAGGCCGACATGATCCGCAACTGGCTCGATCGTGACGAGCTGGCGGACGAGATGTTCGGGATTCTCGACGCCATCGGCAAAGGTGTCTCGTTCACGGAAATACTCTGGACCACGTCATCCCTGCAGTGGACGCCGACACTCGAATGGCGCGATCCGCGCTGGTTCACCTTTGCGCGCCAGGACGGGACGACACCGCTGCTTCGCACCGAGGCAGGCAATGTGGCGTTGCCGGCTGGCAAGTTCATCACCGCCGTCATGCGGGCAAAGTCGGGTCTGCCGATCCGCTCCGGACTTGCCCGTATCGTGTCCTGGGCGTGGATGTTCAAGGCGTTCACCGCGCGGGACTGGGCAATCTTCACCCAGACCTACGGCCAGCCGATCCGCATCGGCAAATACGGGTCGAACGCCAACAAGGAAGAAAAGGCCACGCTTTTCCGGGCGGTGGCCAATATTGCCGGCGACTGCGCCGCGATCATTCCCGAGACCATGGAAATCGAGTTTATCGAAAGCAAATCGATTTCCTCGAGCACCACGCTTTACAAGGATCGCGCCGACTGGCTCGATCAGCAGGTTTCCAAAGCGGTCCTCGGCCAGACCGCGACCACGGACGCGATCGCGGGCGGGCATGCAGTCGGCCAGGAACACCGGCAGGTGCAGGAGGATATCGAGCGGGCAGACGCCAAGGCGCTTGCCGCCATCCTTAATCGCGATCTCGTTCGTGTCTGGGTCGATCTCGAATACGGCCCGCAGGAAAAATATCCGCGCCTGCGTATCGGCCGCGCCGAACAGACCGACGTCAAGATGGTCGTTGATGCGGTCGAGCGACTGGTGCCGTTCGGCCTGCGGGTCCAGGCGAGCGTCATGAACGACATGCTCGGTTTGCCTGAGCCGGACCAGGGCGCGGCCATCCTGTTGCCGCCGGCGAAAGTCGATCCGGCAACCCCGGCGCCGACGACGATCGAGCCTGCGCAGATCTCGCTGCACGGCACGGAAAAGCGCCGGGACGCGATCGATGAGCTGGTGCGCGAAACCGAGGAACTAACCGCGCCGGCGCTCGATGCGATGATCGACACGATCCGCGATCTTCTTGACCGATCGGAAACGCTTGAAGATGTCCGTGAAGGGCTTTTAAAGCTTGTTCCGAACATGCCGGATCACAAGCTTGCGGCCGCCATGCGACAGGCGATGGCGCTTGCCGAGTTGATGGGCCGCGACGATGGTTGACGTTAAGCCGGCGCCCGTCCGGTTCACCGAGGCCATCGACTTCCTGAAAAAAAAGGTGGCGATCCCGACAGAGGCCTGGACCGACCTCTGGCAGTCGATGAACTCCGTCGGTTTTGTTGTCGCCGGCGCCAACACCGAGGCGCTGGTGAGCGACTTCCAGGAGGCGATCGTCCAGGCGGCCGAGAATGGCACGACGCTCCAGCAATTTCGCCAGGACTTCAATCGGATCGTCTCGGAGCACGGCTGGCAATATCGCGGCTCTCCCGGTTGGCGCAGCCGGGTGATCTACGAGACCAACCTGCGCACCGCGTTTGCGGCGGGCAACTGGGCGAAGATCCAGCGGTTGAAGCACGTCAGGCCCTATCTGCGCTATGTCACCGTCGGTGACGAGCGCGTGCGGCCGGAACACCGCAAATGGCACAACGTCGTTCTTCGCGTGGAGGATCCCTGGTGGAACACGCATTTCCCTCCGTGCGGCTGGGGCTGCCGCTGCCGGGTCGTATCGCTGAACGAACGTGACCTGACGCGCTACGGGCTGAAGGTGTGGGACGAGGCGCCGGAGATCAAATATGTGGCGCGCGAGGTGAAAACCCCGGATGGCCCGGTCATGGTTCAGGTCCCGGAAGGCATCGATCCCGGCTTTGACTACAATCCGGGCCAAGGACAGATCGGCCGTGGCACCGAAAGTCTCGCTTTGGAGAAGCACGGGAAGTGGATAGCCCTGAGAGCGCCCGGAGAAGTGACCCGGTCGCTGGAGCCGTTGCCGATCGATACGAGCGAGACGCCCGCGGGCCCGGCTGCGACGCCGGGGGACCCGGACAGTTTTAGGGCGGCCTTTCGCGCTGCGCTCGGCGGCAAGGATGAAGATGTCCTTATCGATCCGACTGGCGCCGGCATTCGCATCGGTCAGGCGATCGTAGACCACATCCTGGAAAGCGCCAATCGGCAGGACGGGCGCGAGCGCTATTTTCCCTTGCTGCCGGAGCTGATCAAGGACCCGGCCGAGATCTGGATCGGCTTTGCCGAAAACAGCGAGACCGGCCGAACCGCCATGCGCCGACGCTATGTCCGTCTGT
>JAVBSF010000097.1:0-5602 GCA_031556925.1 Pararhizobium sp. | reverse complement strand
CAGCAGCTTCCACATCAACGGCTCGCGGGCGCCCAGAAGTTCGGCATGACGCATGGCGCGGCGCATGATGCGGCGCAGGACGTAACCACGGCCCTCGTTGGACGGCAGGACGCCATCGGCAATCAGGAAGGCCGACGAACGCAGATGGTCGGCGATGACCCGGTGGCTCGCGCGACGCTCGCCTTCCGCCTTCACACCGGTCGCTTCCTCCGAAGCCGCGATCAGCGCGCGGAACAGGTCGATATCATAATTGTCATGCTTGCCCTGGAGCAGTGCGGCAACGCGTTCGAGACCCATGCCGGTATCGATCGACGGACGCGGCAACGAAATGCGCTCCTCCTTGGTTACCTGCTCGTACTGCATGAAAACGAGGTTCCAGATCTCGATGAAGCGGTCGCCATCCTCTTCCGGCGAGCCGGGAGGGCCGCCCCAGATATGATCGCCGTGATCGTAGAAGATTTCAGAGCACGGACCGCAGGGGCCGGTGTCACCCATCGCCCAGAAATTGTCGCTGGTCGGGATGCGGATGATACGATCATCGGTGAGGCCGGCAATCTTCTTCCAGAGGCCGAACGCTTCATCGTCCGTATGATAGACCGTGACCAGCAGGCGCTTGGCATCGATGCCGAATTCCTTGGTGATCAGGTTCCAGGCGAGTTCGATTGCCCGCTCCTTGAAATAGTCGCCGAAGGAAAAGTTGCCGAGCATTTCGAAGAAGGTGTGGTGGCGGGCGGTGTAGCCGACATTGTCGAGGTCGTTGTGCTTCCCGCCGGCGCGAACGCATTTCTGCGCGGTCGCTGCCGTCGAATAGGGGCGCTGCTCAAGACCTGTGAAGACATTCTTGAACTGCACCATGCCGGCATTGGTGAACATCAGGGTCGGATCGTTGCGCGGCACCAGCGGGCTCGACGAAACAACCTCGTGACCATTCTTCTTGAAGTAGTCGAGGAATGTCGACCGGATTTCGTTCACGCCGCTCATCTTGGCCCTTTACCTTCACATCAGCCCGCCTGCGGCCGTCTGGCCGATCCGCAACCGGAAAACAGTTGAATATTTTCAGGCTCGACGGACATGCCGCCGATCCTTCTCCGCCCCTTTGGAACAAGGGCTTTTATCGTTCACGCAAATGCCTGTCCAGCCGGCAAAAGAAAACCGGCCGCTCCAGATGAAACGACCGGCCATATTCAGGCAAAAGCAGGAAAATCGCTCAAATCATGCCGAAGCGGCGCCGTCATCGTCGTCGTCGGCTTCCGGACCGCCATTCTCCAGGAACTTGTCGGCGATCAGGCCGGCGTTCTGGCGCAGCGCCAGTTCGATCTCGCGCGCGGTATCCGGATTGTCACGCAGGAATATCTTCGCATTTTCACGACCCTGGCCGAGACGCTGGGAGTTATAGGAGAACCAGGCGCCCGACTTGTCGACGATACCCGCCTTGACGCCCAGATCGACCAGGTCGCCGGTCTTGGAAACACCTTCGCCATACATGATGTCGAATTCGACCTGCTTGAAGGGAGGCGCCATCTTGTTCTTGACGACCTTGACGCGGGTCTGGTTGCCGACAACCTCGTCGCGCTCCTTGACGGAACCGATACGCCGGATATCGAGGCGAACCGAAGCATAGAACTTCAGCGCGTTGCCGCCGGTGGTCGTTTCCGGAGAGCCGAACATGACGCCGATCTTCATGCGGATCTGGTTGATGAAGATGACCATGCAGTTCGATTTGGAGATCGATGCCGTCAGCTTGCGCAGCGCCTGGCTCATCAGGCGGGCCTGCAGACCCGGAAGGCTGTCGCCCATCTCGCCTTCGATTTCCGCACGCGGCGTCAATGCCGCGACCGAATCGACGACGAGAACGTCGATGGCGCCGGACCGAACCAGCGTATCGGTGATTTCCAGCGCCTGTTCGCCGGTATCGGGCTGCGAGATCAGCAGGTTTTCGAGATCGACGCCAAGCTTGCGGGCATAGATCGGATCAAGCGCGTGCTCGGCATCGACAAAGGCGCAGATGCCGCCCTTCTTCTGGGCTTCGGCAATGGTCTGCAGCGCAAGTGTCGTCTTGCCCGAGCTTTCGGGACCATAGATCTCGATGATGCGGCCCTTGGGCAGACCGCCGACGCCGAGAGCGATATCAAGGCCGAGAGAGCCCGTCGGAACGGTCTCGATCTCGACCACACTGTCTTTTCCACCGAGCTTCATGATCGATCCCTTGCCGAACGACCGTTCGATCTGGGAAAGTGCCGCTTCAAGTGCCTTGCTTTTGTCCACCGATTTGTCCTCTACGAGCCGCAAAGAGTTTTGTGCCATTTGATCCACCTTTAGGTTATTGGAGCTATAGAGGCAATCAAGCCGCCGATGAAAGATATGTACTCTATTTGTTCTCATTTTGCAAGAGGTATTCAAATATCTGTAATAAAGAGAAAAACCGTATTTTGTTCTTCACCTGTTCCAATCCGTTGACAGAGCGGCGGACCTGGCCTGCGGCAAGGCCGGAAGAACTGAAATTCCAAGACGAATCGCCATAAGAACGACCACAGGAATAAGCATGACATCCCCTATCATCACCATTTTCGGCGGCGCACATATCGACCGCAGGGGCCGGATTTTCGGCGCCACCGCACCGGGCGCGAGCAATCCCGGCGCATGGTTCGAGGAACCCGGTGGGGGCGGCTTCAACGCCGCGCGCAACCTTGCGCGTCTCGGCATGAGTGTGCGCATGATCAGCCCGCGCGGCGGCGATGCCGTGGGCGAAACGGTAGCGGCCGCCGCGCAGGCCGCCGGCGTGGACGATCGTCCGTTCATCTTTCTGGACCGGCGCACGCCGAGCTACACCGCCATCATCGAGAAAGACGGAAATCTCGTCATCGCGCTGGCGGATATGGAACTTTACAACCTCTTCTCTCCGCGCAGGCTGCAGCAGAAAGCGACGCGCGAGGCGATATCGGAAAGCGATTTCATCCTGACGGATGCGAACCTGCCGGCCGAGACGCTTTCGGCCTTGACGGCCATGGCGCGGCAATCGGCAAAACCGGTCGCGGCAATAGCGATCTCTCCGGCCAAGGTCGTCCGTCTTGCACCCAGTCTCGACAGGATCGATTTTCTGTTCATGAACGAGGCGGAAGCGCGGGCGCTGACGGGAGGCGACGTGAACGATGTTTCGGAATGGCCGGCGCGGCTGCGGGAGAAGGGATTGAAAGGCGGCGTCATCACCCGTGGCGGACGCTCCGTCATTGCCTTTGCCGGCGGGGAAATCGTTGCGGTCACACCGCCGCCTCTGGATGCTCTCGGCGACGTTACCGGCGCCGGTGATGCGTTGGCATCCGGCTTTCTTCTGGCCCGGATCGGGGGAAAATCATTGGGCGAAGCCTTGAGAACCGGGGTCGCCGCCTCGGTCATAACCGTCGCCTCGCCGCTCGCCGTGTCGGAAAAGATGGGCAGCGACGCGCTTCAGGCGGCATTGGGGCTTGTGTCGCCGGCAGAAATCCTGTCATGAACCCGCTTTTCTGCGCCGGGGCTCATTTCGAGCTCTGACGGCCTCTGGTCTTTTCGCCCGGCAGCAGCATGTGATGAACGAGATTGCACAAAGGACATCCGATGACCAAGCCCGCCTCCCCGCTCCTGCCGATGGAATATTCCGATGAAGTTGCCGCCGCCAAGGCCCGCAACGCCCCGATCGTCGCCCTCGAGTCGACCATCATCACCCATGGCATGCCCTATCCCGGCAATCTCGAAATGGCCCGCAGCGTGGAGGCCATCATCCGCCAGCAAGGCGCTGTTCCCGCGACCATCGCCGTCATCGACGGCGTGCTGCATATCGGCCTCAATGCCGACAAGCTCGAAGCTCTGGCGACGACATCGGGCGCGATGAAGGTTTCGCGCGCCGATATCGCCTTTGCCATCGCCGAGCGCCGCACGGGCGCGACAACGGTTGCGGCGACGATGATCGCCGCCGCCCGCGCCGGCATCCGCGTCTTCGCGACCGGCGGCATCGGCGGCGTTCATCGCAAGGCGGAAGAGACGTTCGATATTTCCGCCGATCTTGAAGAACTCGGCCGCACCGGCGTCGTCGTCGTCTGCGCCGGCGCCAAGGCGATCCTCGATATTCCGAAGACCCTGGAAGTGCTCGAAACCCGCGGCGTTCCGGTCGTCACCTATGACAGTGAAATCTTCCCGGCCTTCTGGTCGCGCGATTCGGGGTTGAAGAGCCCGCTGATGCTGAACAGCCCGGCCGCCATCGCCAACTTCCAGAAAACCCGCGATCTGCTGGGCATCGAAGGCGGCATGCTGATTGCCAATCCCGTTCCGCAGGAAAGCGAAATCGCCCGCGAGGAGATGGAAATCTACATCAAGCGCGCGCTCGACAACGCAGAACGCGACGATGTCACCGGCAAGGCCGTCACCCCCTATCTGCTCGACAATATCTTCCACCTCACCGATGGCCGCAGCCTCGAGACCAACATCGCCCTGGTCGAAAACAACGCCCGCCTCGCCGCCGAAATCGCGGTTGCGCTGGCATAGGCAAACCTGGCTCTTCATGGAAAAGGCCGCGTGTTGCTTCAACACGCGGCCTTTTTTTGATCCACGGACAGTCTTGCCCGATCAGGAATCCAGCATTTCGCGAACGGCGACTGCAAGCTGCTTCAGCGAGAAAGGCTTGGGAAGGAAGCCGAACTTGGCGTCCGCCGGCAGGTTCTTGGCAAAGGCATCCTCGGCGTAGCCGGAGACGAAGATGAATTTCAGGTCCGGATAGCTCTTGCGCAATTCGCGCAACAGGCTCGGTCCGTCCATTTCCGGCATCACCACGTCGGAGACGACGATATCGACGGCGCCATTCAGCTCTTCCATCACCTCCAGCGCCTCGACACCGGAACCCGCCTCGTAAACGGTATAGCCGCGCGTTTCGAGCATGCGCTTGCCGCCACGCCGAACCGCCTCTTCGTCTTCCACCAGCAGCACGACGGCGGAATCGCCTGTGAGATCGGCCGGCTCCTGCGGCGCGGGCGCCATTGCGACAGGCGCGGCCGGGGTTGCATCGTCGGCCGCTGCAGACGGCTCCTCGATATGGCGCGGCAGAAGGATGCGGAAGGTCGTGCCTTTGCCGACTTCCGATTCCGGATAGATGTAACCGCCCGACTGCTGGACGATGCCATAGACCATGGAGAGCCCGAGGCCGGTGCCCTTGCCCACCTCCTTGGTGGTGAAAAACGGCTCGAAGATCTTGTCGAGGATTTCCGGCGGAATGCCGGTGCCTTCGTCCGCAACCTCGACCATGACATAGTCGGCTTCCGGCAGATCGCGGCGGTTCAGCGCCGCGACCTCATCGGCGGGCAGATTGCGGGTGCGCAGCGTGATCTTGCCGCCATGGGGCATGGCGTCGCGGGCATTGACCGCAAGGTTCAGCACCACCTGCTCGAACTGGCCGAGATCGGTCTTCACGGGCCACAGATCGCGGCCGTAATCCACCTCCAGCTTGACATTGGTGCCGGTCATGCGGTCGACGAGCATGCGCAGGTCACCGACGACATCGGTCATGTTGAGCACGGTCGGGCGCATCGTCTGCTTGCGCGAGAAGGCCAGAAGCTGGCGCACCAGCACGGCCGCGCGA
>JAVBSF010000447.1:0-9523 GCA_031556925.1 Pararhizobium sp. | reverse complement strand
GATCGCCGCGTGCCTTTTGAGGGCCGGCATCCCCTATTTCCGCACGACGCCGGTCAGCGGATCCGCGAGATTGCCCTACTGCATGATCGGTCACTGCTTCGACTGTCTCATCGAGATTGATGGCGTTGGAAGCCGGCAAGCCTGTCTGTCGCAGGTTCAGGAGGGAATGAGGCTTCGGTTACAGAATGGCGCCGCAACTGTCGTCGAGGAGCCGTTTCAATGAATACGCTTCCAAACCCGACTGCCTCCGATGTGACACGTGCGCTCGATGCCGACGTGATTGTTATCGGAGCAGGCCCGGCTGGCATGTCTGCCGCAATCGATCTGGCCTCTGCTGGCCGTCAGGTTATCGTGCTCGACCTTCAGCCTACCCCGGGAGGCCAGATCTTCCGGGCACTCGAATCGAACGTTGAGGCAGCTCCTGCCACGGACTTGCTCCTGAATGCTCTGGGACCTGCCTATCAGGCCGGACGAACATTGATTGAACGGTTCCGCGCAACGCGCGGTATCGATTATCGGCCTGAGACGACGGTTTGGGATCTGCGCGCCGACGGTACGGTTGGGTGGCTCAAGGGAGAGGCAGCGGGCTATCTGCGTGCCCGGCATATTGTTCTCGCGAACGGGGCGATGGAACGGCCAACACCGTTTTCAGGCTGGACCTTGCCTGGCGTGATGACCGCGGGAGCGGTGCAAACTCTGATCAAGGCCGGTCGACTTCAGCCGAAAGGCAGGACCGTGCTGGTGGGCACCGGCCCATTGATTTTCCTCCTTGCCGATCAATTGCGCCGCCTCGGCGTCAGGCCTGCGCTGATTGCGCGAACCGACCGGCTCAAAGACAAGATCGGTGCGCTGCGCCAACTCCGTCTCGCGGCCATACCGGCACTGTTGAAAGGGGTGGGCTGGCTTGCACAATTGCGGATGGCTGGTATTCCGATGCGGTCAGGTATCAACAACCTAAAGGCCCAAGGGCGAGATCATCTCGTAGCCGTGAGCATGTCTATCGCAGGTCGGAATGTCGAGATACCCTGCGATTTACTTGTAGTGCATGACGGTATTGTTCCCGCCATAGACCTGGCCCATTGCGCTGGCCTCGAGTTGGAATGGCAAGAAGCCGACGCCAGCTGGCGGCCTAAGACTGCGCAAGATGGTCAAGCATACATCGCGCCAGGTGCTGCGTTAACATCAGGCCCTTGCCGCATCCGTATCTCGGGGGATGCCCGCCGAATTGGGGGGGCAGACGCCGCGATTGCGCACGGCCGTCATGCAGCGAGAGCGATCCTTGCCGAACCTGACGGTCTAAATACAGGATCGGTGATGGGTCTTTCCCGGCGCACCGCGGCCGCCGTTCAGCGTACCATGGCGGCGCGACCGTTCATCGAAAAGGCTTTTCCGCTCGGCCTTGCCGGAGAGCTACCCGATGACGCAACTATCGTCTGCCGGTGTGAAGAGATCACGGCCGGTTCGCTGCGGGCGAGCATTCGCGAAGGCGCTGCCGACATGAATCTACTTCGCGGGCTCCTTCGCTGTGGCATGGGGCCTTGCCAGGGCCGGACTTGCGCCGTCACTCTAGCTCGCCTTCTTGCAGAGACAAACGCCTCTGCGCGGACATTCCCAGCACCTTTCCGGGCTCGTCCACCCCTGCGACCGATACCGCTTGGGGCGCTTGCCCACTTGACCGGTCTTGACCCGGATTTAGCGCAAGTAGTGTCGTTGGAGGACAAGCCTGAAGCTACCGCCGGGGAGGATGCCCGTGCATAGGCGACCTGAAGACGTCCTCATTATCGGTGGAGGCTTGCAAGGCTGCGCCGTCGCGATGTTTCTCGCACGTGCCGGCTGGCAGGTTACCATTGTTGAGAAGAACCTCGCGGGACGCCATGCCTCGGGAGTAAACGCCGGCGGCCTTCGACTTCTTATTCGCGATGTGCGGGAATATCCGCTATCTTTGCGTGCAATGGAGATGTGGAGCAATCTTGCGGATCTTATCGGTTCGGCCGCGGCAGAAACCTGCGAAGTTCGTCTGGGAACGTCGCAGATCGCGCTGGCAATGGAGCCGGCCGAGTTGGAATGGGCACGCGCACGCTCCCAGGATATGCATCGACATGGAATCCACTCGGAAGAGCTGGTCGATCCAAAAGAACTGCACCGTCTCTTACCCGGCCTCGCACCCTCAGCGCTCGGTGGTCTCATTTCGCGAGGCGACGGGCATGCGAACCCTGCGAATGCGGCGCGCGCATTCCGGACTGCGGCAGAGGCCGCCGGCGTGCGGATACTGGAGCGTTGCAGGGTCAGCGAAATCAGACCCAAACCATCCGGTGGATGGTCGGCATATACCGATGCCGGGTTGATCGAGTCGGACTGGACAATAAACTGCGCCGGTGCCTGGGGAGCCGATATTGCGTCGCGTCTGGGTGAGACACTGCCAATCAAAGTTCTCGCGCTCACGATGATGGTAACGGCGCGGGTAAAGCCTTTCATCACACCCGTGGTGATCGGAATTGACCAGCCATTGTCATTCAAGCAGAGCGCCGTTGGCTCCCTGGTCATCGGCGGTGGCATCTCGGGAAAGCCCTGTCTGGATCAGGATACTTCGTTCACTATTATGGACCGCATGGCATCAAGCGCAGTTGCTACAATTTCGGCTTTTCCGGCTTTAGCGGGGGTGCCTGTCGTACGGACCTGGACCGGTCTCGAAGGGGCAACGCCTGACGGAATTCCCTTTATCGGACCCAGTGCACATCATCAAGGTTTGTGGCACGTCTTTGGCTTTTGCGGCCATGGCTTTCAGATCGCACCGGCGGTGGGAGAGGCCGTCGCTCAATCATTGATCACAGGTGTCGTCGATTCGAGGTTGGCTCCGTTTGCCGTAGACCGTTTCGCCTCCCAACCAACGCCCAAAGATAAGGCTTTCCAATGACTCCGAGTTTCATAGATTTGTTGGGGTTCGGTTGGGGATGGCTTCTGCTTAAGGCAGCCGGCATAACTCTTTCCGCCGCGATCTGCGGGTTTGTTCTCGGAAGCTTTCTTGGGATATGCGGGGCAACACTCAAGCTGGCGAGCTCGCAAATCTTACGTTTGTTCGGTCAATTTTATACCACTGTCTTTCGAGGGATTCCGGAGATCCTGGTCGTTTATCTGTTCTACTTTGGTGGAAGCGTCGTGCTCACCAAAGCGCTGAACACGGGTGGCTTTCCCGGGTTCTATTCACTGCCAGCCTTCGCGATCGGGGTTATCGCCGTGGGTGTCGTGTCGGGCGCCTACCAGACTGAGGCCTATCGGTCGGCTTTTCTGCGGCTGGATCGCGGCCAGATCGAAGCCGGGGCCTCCTGCGGGATGTCGAAGCTCCTGCTGTTGCGAAGGATAATTGCTCCCCAAACACTCCGCTTCGCGCTGCCAGCACTCGGCAATGTCTGGCAGTCAGCACTGAAAGAAACATCGCTCTTATCCGTCATTGGACTGACTGAATTGCTTCGCCAGGCCGGCACTGCCGCAGGCTCAACGCGACAGCCATTTTTGTTCTATGGCATCGCCGCCTTGATATTTCTGATTATCGGACGAACCTCAGGCCTTGCTCTGGCGCGAATGGAAAACCATCTCGCCAAACCTTGGAGTCGCTGATCATGGATTGGCTGTTTCTTTTGGACGTTTTCCGGCAACTCCTTTCTGGTGTGCCCCTCACCTTGCAACTTGCGGCCCTTTCGCTTTCGATCGGTTTTGTCCTTGCGGTCTTGGTCGCTGCCGCAGCCGCAAGCCCAATTCAACCCTTGCGCTGGGTTGCGCGCGCGCACGTCGAATTGTTTCGCGGTACACCACTTTTGGTGCAGATCTTCCTGATCTATTATGGTCTCGGTCAGATCACGCCACTGCGTCAGTCGTTCCTTTGGCCTTTCCTGCGCGAGCCCTATTGGTGCGCTGTATTGGCTTTGGCTCTCAACACGTCAGCTTATACGGCCGAGATCATTCGGGGCGCAGTGCAGTCCGTCCCACCCGACGAAATCGAAGCTGCGCGCGCCTGCGGTATGTCGGGCTTTCTGCTTCGACGTCGTATCACCTGGCCCATAGCTCTTCGCCAGGGATTGCCCATTTACGGCAGCGAGGTGATCTTGATGATCAAGGCGACGTCGTTGGCCAGCATCATCACACTGACCGAGGTAACTGGCATTGCGCACAAGCTAATTTCTTCCACCTATCGGGTGTTGGAAATCTTCGTCGTCACCGGCGCAATCTATTTGACACTGAATTTTCTCATCAGTTTGGCGCTTTCACTGGCTGAGCGAAAGCTCCATCCACACCATACCCATCGCAGTGCCTAGACACGCATCCTTACAAGGGAGAAATCCATGGCTTCCGCGCCCCACCTGTTTGTCGCCGACCACGCCGCAGTTACACCCGCCATTGCGGTCGAAGGTCTTCATAAGCGTTTCGGAAACCTCGAAGTTCTGAAGGGGATCGATTTCCATGCCAATGATGGCGAAGTGGTCTCCATTCTCGGAGCATCCGGTTCCGGAAAGTCCACCTTCCTTCGTTGTCTCAACCTTCTCGAGATGCCCTCGGCCGGACAGCTGCGCATTTTCGGCGAACAGGTCAAGCTGCGTTCCACGGACAGTGCCCTGCGCATCGCCGACCGAAGACAGGTTGATCGGCTTCGGACCGAAGTGGCGATGGTCTTTCAAAACTTCTGCCTTTGGAGCCATATGACTGTCCTCGAAAACCTGATGGAGGCCCCCGTCCACGTGCAGCGCCGAAACAGGGCCGAAGTGCGAGACGAAGCGGAGGCGGTCTTGAAGCGCGTCGGTCTGCTGGAACGGATCAACGCTTACCCAGCGCAACTGTCGGGCGGCCAGCAGCAGCGGGCCGCGATCGCTCGTGCCCTGGTCATGAAGCCACGCGTTCTTCTCTTCGATGAACCGACTTCGGCACTTGACCCCGAATTGGTGGGCGAAGTGCTGAAGGTCATGCGCGATCTTGCGGACGAGGGGCGCACGATGCTGATTGTGACCCATGAAATGGCCTTTGCCCGCGACGTATCGAGCCGGATCTTGTTTATGGAGCAGGGGCAAATCGGGGCTGAGGGCTCACCGCAACAGCTATTCGGAGGCCGCTTTAACGAGCGCTTCGACAAATTCATCTCAAGATTCAATCAAGGCTGAACCGCCCGCGTATGCAAATGACGCATCGCTTTCCATTCGCCCGGAGTATTGAACCTCGTCCCGTTCATCAGCGTGGACACCATGATGAGGTTGGTCCTCGAGGTGGGTATCGACAAGTTCCTGACGGAACTCGCGACGGCCATACAAGATGACTTCCGGCGGTGGCCGACCTTCGACAAAACACCCCGCCTCGCCTCCCATTCTCATGACGGTGCCATTGGGATGATGCCCACAAGCGGCGGAACACATTACGGCTTCAAATATGTCGATGGCCACCCGAAGAATACCCATGACGGTCGCCAGACCGTAGCCGCATTCGGCGTGCTTTCCGATGTCGGCAACGGCTAGCCTGTTCGACAGCGTTGGATTGCGATCGAGGATTTCTCCGCATTACGCGATGTCCACGAAAAGGCGATGCAATTCAAGATGTTCACTGAACTGGATTTGGTCGCAAATCCAGACAATCCGCGAGGCCTGTATCAGCGTGTGCGGACGTTACGGCTGCGGTGGCATCCACGCCGCGGTGAGCGGCAAGCGTTTCGGGCTCGTGGACAACTGGCTGCAGCCGATCCGTGATGTCGCCGCGACGAAGTTTTCCTGTGATGGATGATGAGTTGGATACGCTCTGTGAGGCATCTGTCATTGCGCAGGTCGAGCGGCTCTCCCGTACGCCGACCCTTCGCGACCGGATAGCCTTGCTCCGTGATCTGGCGCACCGCGTCACGCTTAAACTCTTCACTGAAATTCGATTTGCTTATGATGCTCTTCTTACCTCAAAATGAGGAAAGAAGGCGTCTACAAATCCAGGGGCTATTCAGTCTGCGAAAATGTGGAATTCATGGCGTAATAGAGATCTTTCGGGCGCATGTCACCGTCAAACGGCAATCCTCTGTTTTGGGCTGTGGATGCGCCCTTTATATCGAGCCTTTTGTGCTCCTTGGAGTTCAACCATGACAGATCATCGCGGAGTCCCCAGGTGGTGACGCCCTTCACCCTTGGGACCTCAAGCACAATTTCCAAGTATCGCTGAACTTCGTCCGATACTTTTCTGTCGCGGGCAAGCAGTGGTGCGGTTAAGTCTGCTTCCTGAACGTCCAGCTCGGAAATGAAGATGTCGATACCCAGGTCCGCCACAGCCTCCAGGAATGGTTTGATCGTACGCTTCTCAACCCTGCCCTTGTTGAGGTCGAGATGGGCCTGGATACCCAATCCGTCGAATGACGATCCGGATCGCTTGAAGCGTTCAAGCAGGTTCAGAACAGCTCGTCGCCTGGCGTGCTCAACGGGATTGTCGTATTCCAAGCTGAATTCGTTGAGAATGAATTTGGCTTCAGGCGCATGCATCCTGGCTTCGGCGAGCGCTCTTTCAATATAACCGGGTCCAAAGGATCTATAAAATGCATTGCGGCGCAGATTGTCGCCTTCATCGGTATCGATCGCTTCATTGACGAGATCCCATTGTGGGATTTTTGCCCGGTAACGCTGAAGGACATCCCTGAGATATTTCGCAACGATAGACCAATCGTTGCGATTCTCGGCCATATGGGCGATTGCCCAAGGCGGCAAGCTTTGGCCCCAGAGTAATGTGTGCCCATGTATTTCGAGAGCGTTTTTGTCGGCAAACTCGATAAGGTCATCAACGGGGCTAAAGTTATATTCGCCCCGGTTCCACTCAAGCGCCGCCCATTTCAAATCGATCTCAGGCGTGAGTGATCCACAATTCTCCAGAACTGCACGCTGGAGTTCGGGCATTTCCCGCAAATGCTTGATCTGCACAGCGGTGCCGAAGTATCGGCCTTGCCCTGCCAATTGAGCATTCAAACTCAATATTCCGGGTCTGAATGCGGCAACGCAACCTGCGGCAACCGACAAGACCGCCAAGCCGGACAGAAATGACCTGCGATCTAGCTGAAGCTTTGGCGGCATGGATGCCTCGGAAGCACGGGGATATTCGTCAGCAATGCCTGTCTGTTTCCCAATTTGTCAGAACCCGGTCGAGGATCAATCACGACTGTCCCAGGCTTGATGCGGCGTAGTTAAATTTTGTCCCGGACAGCGATCGCTCCAAACCATCCTGTTGCGAACGGTCCCAGCTTGTCGAGGGTTGCGAGCATCCTGTGTAGCACAGGGATAGAAGAGGCCGCATCGGCGACACCGTCCAGTCAATATTTGCTCACTGAATGAGTGCGAGGAAGGCTTTGATTCACGTGTTTGGATCGCTGTTGGAAAGGGCATTATCGGGAATCCCCCAGATAACGCAAATGATTGATTTATCAAAATGAAGAGCTGCGTAACTCATCAGGTTGAGTGGTGCGGCGAGCCGGATAGGTCGGGTGCTCGAGTGCCAATTCGTCAAGCCGCAGCGTGAGACCGGAAAAACCACTGCGTCCACCATCTCTATCGCGTCCGGTTGACACGACTCGTACGCCAATTATGCAATCGTCGATTTCGATTTCCAGCCTTGATGCGTTTCATTTGAAACGCGTTTGCCGAAAAAAACCTTTGCTGCAGGGTGCGGAATTTCGAAACGCCGACCGGCACGCTTGAGAAGTAACCTCACCCGCCTTATAGCGACCTACAATACGGGGATATGACTGACAGCAATCATTTTGCGATTAACTAAGCGCAAGTTCGGCTCCATCCATCCGGTTGACTAAAAATCTTGAGGATATTCAAATCAACCGCCGGATATAACAATGGTGGTAGCACGCCCGCGATCGAGCGCACTCTTGAGATCGCCCTGTGGCGCAACGTCCGTCACCAGCGTTGTCGCCTCATTCCAATCCGTCAGCAGGACTAACGCTCGCTTGTCGAACTTCTCGGAATCCGCCAGCACAATGACCCGATCGGATTTTTCGACCATGGCTCCATAGACTTCGCCAACCTTGAGCAGAGCTTCGCTGACACCTTCAGCATTAAGACCCGATGCGCCAATGACTGTGGTACGCACCCTGTAGCGATCCATGGCTCGTAACGTGTCTGGCCCCACGGTCATGTGCTCTTGCGACTCAAAGACACCAGGCAACATGATGATCTCGATTGCTGGATTTGCCGACAGCTCGACAGCAATGGGATATACAGGCGTCACCACCGTGAGACGCCGTGGAAATTCGCAAAGCGCGCGCGCAAACTGGATCATGGTCGCGCCTCCCCCCAGAAACAGGGCATCTTCCGAAGAACATAGAGCTGCGGCCTCCACGGCGATGGCCCGCCGCTCGGATACCTTTAGTGCCAGCCGCTCGTTAAGCGCGGGCTCGAAGCGAACGCTGTTCTTGATGGCACCACCATAGGTCCGGCTGAGCCGGCCCGTACTTTCAAGCTCGGCCAGATCCCTGCGCACCGTCTCAGTGGATACGCTCAGCTCTTCTGCAATCTGGATCACGCGCAAAGCAGGGTTACGCTCAAGTGCCGCGAGTATGCTGTCCTGACGGACGTTCTTACGAGATTTCTGCGGTCGCATCCGATCAAATCCTGCTTACTTTTTCCGCGATTATAAGGTGCGGCAAGCGAATGTAAAAAGGATATTTGACCGACATCGGTCAGAAATATGTTGCATTCACACAAATTTTGCGAAAAGCGGTTGAAAGCTAGCTGGCAAGATCGTCTCTGATCCGTTGGCCTCCATGACCGGCACGCTCAATTTACTTGTTCCAATTCAATCAGCGTACCGAAGAAATCCTTTGGATGAAGGAAAAGTACCGGTTTGCCATGCGCGCCGATCTTTGGCGTTCCTCCACCGAGCGCACGGGCGCCGGCAGACACCAGACTATCGCGCGCCGCAATGATATCCGGGACCTCGTAACAGATGTGATGCATTCCACCATCGGGGTTTTTGACGAGGAAGGCCGCTATCGGGGAATTTTCTCCCAGATTCTCTAGAAGTTCGATCTTGGTATTGGCGATCTTGACGAAAGCAACTGTCACACCGTGTTCGGGCAGTGGCTGCGGATCCGAAATCTGAGCGCCAAGGCTCTCTTTATACCGTGCAGTCGCTGAGGCAAGATCAGGTACGGCCAGTGCAATATGGTTTACCCACGTCAGAATATCATGCATTCCTGAGCCTTCCTTCCAGGAGATCGAGCACGGCGCGGCCGGCATCCAGTACGTTTGTTCCGGGGCCGAAGACAGCCGCGACGCCGTTTTCCATCAGGTAGTCGTAGTCCTGACGGGGGATGACGCCACCGACGACGACGACGATGTTTTCGCCGCCCTTGCGCTTCAGGGCCTCGACCAGCTGCGGCGCGAGCGTCTTGTGGCCGGCGGCGAGCGACGACATGCCGAGCACCTGAACCTTTTCACGGATTGCAAGATCGGCAGCCTCGTCCGGCGTCTGGAACAGGGGACCGGCCAGAACGTCGAAGCCGATGTCGCCAAAG
>JAVBSF010000348.1:0-27133 GCA_031556925.1 Pararhizobium sp. | reverse complement strand
GATCGCCTCCCTCGAAAAGCAACCGATCAAGAGCTGGGACAAGAAGAACTGGGGCGACACGGTCGATGTCGATCTGCTTGCCACGGATGTAAAGCTTGAAGACTTCGACGCTCTCGTCCTGCCTGGTGGCCAGATGAATCCGGACATCCTTCGCCACAACGACGACGCCATGCGCGTCGTCAAGGACTTCGTTACCTCCGGCAAGGTTGTTGCCGCGATCTGCCATGGCCCTTGGCTCCTGGTTGAAGCCGACGCCCTGAAAGGCCGCAAGGCGACCTCCTACGCCTCCATCAAGACCGACCTGAAGAATGCCGGTGCTGACTGGTCGGATACGCCTGTCGTGACCGACAAGGGTATCGTTACCTCCCGCTGCCCGGACGACCTGCCGGCCTTTGTCGACAAGATCGTCGAGGAGGTCGAGGAAGGCCGCCACGAGCGTCGCGCAGCTTAATTTCAACCGATCACAGTTTCAGAAAGGAAAAACCAATGGCCGATCTTTCGAAAGCCAAGAACGAACCGTTGCAGCAGCTCTGGGATGTCGTGGAAAATGTCCACGCCGGCATGCTGGGTGTCGAGGATTCCGGGCAGCACATGCAACCGATGGCCCCCTTCATCGAGAAGGAAAGCAACTCGATCTGGTTCTATACCCGCGAAGACAGCGATCTCGTGAAAGCGGTCAGAACCGGCGAACGCGCACATTTTTGCGTGATCAGCAAGGATCACGATTATCACGCCTGCCTTGCCGGCCAGATCGACGAAGTCGAATCCCGGGAACACATCGACAAGTTCTGGTCGCCGATGGTGGCGGCGTGGTTCGAAGGCGGCAAGGACGACCCACAATTGACCATGCTGCGCCTGCGCCTCGACGACGTCGCCATCTGGGCGTCGTCCAACAGCACGCTACGCTTCGGTTGGGAGATGGCAAAAGCAAACCTGACCGGCAAGGAACCGGATCTCGGTTACCATACCCAGATCTCCCTGCCGCACTGATCCTTAAATACAAAGACCGGCTGCATCCCTGCAGCCGGTCTTTACCTTAAATATCAGAACGAGAAACGACCGTACCTACCGTTGTTGTAGAGCAGGGAATGTCCGTCGCCGGCGATGATCGACACCACGCGGCCAAGAATGATCGCATGGCTATGGCGCTCGATGACCTCATCGACCTCACAATCGATCGCAGCGAGAGCCCCCCGCAGGGCGGAAGCACCGCTTGCCAGCGTGTACCATTCCGCTCCGTCATAGCGTGCTGGCCCCTTGAGGCCACCCTTGCCGGCGAAACGATCGGCGACATCCTGCTGGTCGGCGTTCAGGATATTGACGCAGAAATGTCCGTAACGGCTGATGATCGGCCAACTGGAAGAGCTGCGGTTGATATTGACGATCATGGTCGGCGGATCGACGGACAGAGCCGTGGCTGACGTCACCGTCGCACCCGTCCGCTCTTCTCCAACACCGGCAGTTACGACCGAAACACCGCCGGACATGCTGCGCATGGCCGATTTGAGGCTCGCCTCATCGGCAATGTGGGTGAAGATATCCTGGGTCGACTGAAGCGAAGGCTCCAGTTCCGATTTTCTCAGCAAGACATTCACTCCGCCGTCTCCTGCCTGTTCATCCTTTAAGGCAAATGTGGCATCGAAGGGGGGATTTCCTCAAGCAAAGAAACTTCCCCATCCGCCCTTCATGAGAACACAAATTTCTTTCATCATAAATTTTATAGATTATATTGTTTAATTGAAATCCTAGGTATCGTGGGTTTCCGCCTTCTGGAAATGTGGCGCATCGAATAAGGCACATTTTTAATGGACTATTGACAGCCGTTCAAATTGCGGCAACTTTGTGTCAAAACGATTAACGATCCGGCACCGCCGGGCAGAAGGGGTTGGCATGTTTTATCATGGTGGAATGACGCTCGGCTATTTCACGCCACCGGCAAAACCGGAAAAAACCATCCGTGTCGAAAAGCCGTCTTTGCGCAGCAATGACAACGCGACGGACGTCGAGCCTACACGCCTTGAAGAGCTCAGCCGGGCCTTCCTGACGCCCTGGCACCTGTTTTACTGAGAGCCTGTCAGCGTGGCTTTCCGCGCCGCGCTTTGAGACATCAGCCCTTGAAGGCTGTCACTTCGATCTCGATCAGCATTTCGGGCTTGATGAGATCGCAGACGATCATCGTGGCCGCAGGGCGAATATCCCCGAAGGCCTCGCCGAGAATCGGAAAGACGATGTCGGCATAGGCCGCATCCGTGACGTAGTAGTGGTTGCGCACCGCATCCTTCAGCGAGAAACCGGCTTCGGCGAGCGCCGCCTCGATCGTTTTCAGGCAATTGCGCGTCTGCGCCTCGATACCCTCTGGCATGCTCATTGTCGCATAGTCATATCCGGTCGTGCCGGATACGAAGCACCATTCACCCTGCACCACGGCACGGGAATAGCCCGCCGTCTTTTCGAACGGCGAGCCGGATGAGATGAGCTTGCGCGGCATCCGGGCTCAGGCCCAGGGATGGGAGGCGGCGTTTGCCTTCTCGAACGTATCGATCGAGGAAACCTTTTCCAGCGTCAGGCCGATATCGTCGAGGCCGTTCAGCATGCAGTGGCGCTTGAAGGCATCGAGTTCGAAGCTGATCTTGCCGCCGTCCGGACCGGTGATTTCGAGGTTTTCCAGATCGACCGTCAGGATGGCATTAGCGCCGCGGCCGGCATCGTCCAGCAGCTTTTCAAGGTCTTCCGGCGAGACGACGACCGGCAGGATGCCGTTCTTGAAACAGTTGTTGTAGAAGATATCGGCGAAGGATGTGGAGATTACGCAGCGGATGCCGAAATCGAGCAGCGCCCACGGCGCATGTTCGCGCGAGGAGCCGCAGCCGAAATTATCGCCGGCCACGAGAATCTTGGCGTTCTGGTAAGCCGGCTTGTTGAGAACGAAGTCCTCATTGACCGAGCCGTCTTCATGGTAGCGCGCTTCGGCGAAAAGACCCTTGCCAAGACCGGTGCGCTTGATCGTCTTCAGGTAATCCTTCGGAATGATCATGTCCGTGTCGATATTGACGACGGGAAGGGGCGCGGCAACGCCGGTGAGCTTGACAAACTTGTCCATGACTGTGCGCTTTCGATTCAACGGGACTATAGGAATTGCGCCCAGCGTTTAGATCAATTCCGCGCCGAAATGAAGGAAAATCTGCAATCGGGGTCACTCAAGGGCTTGCTACACAAGCCTTGCCGGGAAAACACCAGGTCTCCCCGGCTGCAAAAATTGCCTTAGAGATCGATGATCGTGCCGCGGCCATCGTTCCAGATACGCGGCTCCTTTTGCGGGCGCGGACCTTGGGCGCGGGCCGTGGCCCGAACGGGCTTCGCATTGAGGCGCGCGGAAACAGCGCTTCCCACCATCAGCACGGCCACGATACCGGCGAACGCCAATCCGAGCGACGCCGTGAAGACGAAGGCCATCAGCGTGAACGCGATGCCTGCGGCAGTCAGGAGAAAAGAGCGAATGCTTTGCATGTTCATCACCTTTCGTTACCCGGAATGTGGGATGGCCGGCCCGGCCTTGCAAGGGGCGGCACCCGTCCGCATGTCTGCCTTGCGAAAATGGCGAAAGCCGGGCACATAGGCGGTATGAATTCTCTGTCTCATCCCGTCCGTCTTCGCCGTTCCGTGCTCTGCGTTCCCGCCGACAACGAAAGGGCGCAGGCCAAGATCGCCTCGCTTGCCTGCGACGCCGTGATCTACGATCTGGAAGACGCCGTCTCGACCGACAGGAAAGCCGAAGCCCGCGCGATGCTGGCGAAACACCTCGAAGTTTCCCGGCCGGCGGACATCGAAATCATCATCCGTATCAACAGCCTCAAATCACCTTTCGGCGAAGAGGATCTTGCGGAAGCGATCCGCCTGCAGCCGGATGCGATCCTGTTGCCCAAAGTCGAAAACCCCGCCGACATCCAGATCGTTGCCGATAGTCTTTCCGAAAACGATGCGCCGGACAGTCTGCGCCTCTGGGCGATGATCGAGACGCCGCGCGGCGTGCTGAATGCCGCCGCCATCGCCGAAACGGGCCGCACCTCCGGCGGCCGACTCGATTGCTTCGTGCCCGGCCTCAACGATCTTCGAAAGGAAACCGGCGTTCCCGCTTTGCCCGGCCGGCAGTATCTCGTTCCCTGGCTGATGCAGATCCTGCTTTCCGCTCGCAGCTGCGGCCTCGACATCATCGATTCCGTCTTCAACGATTTTCGCGATGCCGAGGGATTGGATGCGGAATGCGCCCAGGGCCGCAACATGGGCTTTGACGGCAAGATGCTGATTCACCCCGCCCAGATCGAGCCCGCCAACCGCGCCTTCGGCATCCCACCCGAAACGGAAGCGGAAGCGAACGCGATCATCGAGGCCTTTGCCAAGCCGGAAAACGCCGGTAAAGGCGCCATCAATCTCGATGGCCGCATGATCGAGCGCCTGCATCTCGACCAGGCCCTGAAGACCGCCGCCAAGGCAAACGCCATTCAAGACAAGAACAGGCAACGCAAGGACAATCCCGCATGAAACTCTACCGCTTCCTTACCGGCACCGACGACGCCGCCTTCTGCCATCGCGTCACCGACGCGCTCAACAAGGGCTGGTCGCTGCATGGTTCCCCGGCGCTGTCCTTCAACAGCCAGACCGGCCAGCCAATGACTGGCCAGGCCATCGTCAAGGACGTCGAAGGCAAGGACTATCATCCGGACATGAAGCTTTCGGAGCAGTAGCATTTCCAGAAAAGTGCGAAGCGGTTTGCCGTCCGGAAATGCGTAAAAACAAATCGTTAGAGTGTTTTCGCGATTCAAAGAAAAGCGGAAACGTCTCTAAGGCGCTGTGTGAAGACGCTGAAAAACCGCGCCTTCAGCTCACATGCTCCACGCTCGCCTCGATCCGCTCCATATCGTCGTCCGAAAGACCGAAATGGTGGCCGATCTCATGGATGAGCACATGAGTGATGATATCGCCCAGCGTCTCGTCGTTTTCCGCCCAGTAATCGAGGATCGGGCGGCGATAAAGCGTGATCCGGTTCGGCATCTCGCCGGTTTCCATGGTGAAGCGCTCGGTAATGCCACGCCCCTCGAACAGTCCGAGAAGATCGAAGGGCGTTTCCAGCGCCATGTCCTCAAACACCTCGTCGGTCGGAAAATCCTCGATCACGATGATGAGATTGGTCGCGAGCGTGCGGAATTCGTCCGGAAGATGGCTGTAAGCCTCCAGCGTGAGCGATTCGAATGTGCTGATCGTCGGCGCGTGTCGTTCCCGCCAATCGCCGGTCTGGTCTATCTGGGCCATGGATACTCCTTGTGCCTTTCATATAGCATTTTACCCGGCTTTTTCGAGGGCAAGCGTCTGCCGCCCCGGTAAAGGAATAAATTCACAGGATTCAACCGTTGACTCTTGGAGGAAGCTCTGGAATCAATAAGAACATAACAGGAACAATTTGAACTGGAGACCGTCATGGTTGGCACGGCCATGGCGCGTGAGCGGCTTTTTGCGCTCCGTGAAACGATCGCACGGCTGGAAAGCAGGACGACGCCCGACCTCTCGGAGAAACCCCTTCGCGACGGCGGGCAGCAACGAGCGCCCCGTCGTCTTAGCCTCGGCCTCGATATCGTCGACGAGGCGCTTGGCGGCGGCGTGCCACTACAGGGTTTGAGTGAAATCCGTTGCCGGTTGCTGGCCGATGCCGGGGCCGCCAGCGGTTTTACTGCGGCTCTGGCGGTGCGCATACAGCGGGAGGAAGAGGAGCGCGGCGGCGGCTCCTTCGCCCCGGTTCTCTGGATCGGCGATACCGTGGGAACGATGGAAGCGGGCCTGCCCTATGCCATCGGTCTCCTTCAGTTCGGCCTTGCGCGGCGCGGCTTCTTTCATGCGGCGCCCCGCAAGCTGGAAGATGCACTCTGGCTTGCCGAAAGCGCGGTCGAAAGCGGCGCTTTCTGCGCCGTCATCTTCGAGATCAGGGGCAACCCGGCCCATTTCGGCCTGACGGAAAGCCGCCGCCTGAATCTGAGAGCCAAGGCGGCGGAAAAACCTCTGCTGCTGCTGCGCGAGGGCGGCGAGGAAGAGGCAAGCAGCGCCACCTGCCGGTTTCTCGCAGAACCCGCCTTTGCCCGGCAACGCCCCTTGCCGGATGGCGCCCCGCTCGAAGGCAGCATCGGTAATCCCGTTTTCCGCCTGACACTCGAAAAAAGCCGTAGCCCTTCTCCTCTCTCTTTTCTTCTGGAGTGGAATTCCCATGACCGCCGATTTGTTTCTCACAAACAGCCGCAACGCCAGCCGCACAAAACGCCTTCGCATTCTGGCGCTCGGCTTTCCGCATCTGGCGACGGACCGGATCGCACGCGGCAAATGGGGGCCGTCCTGGCGTTCGACCGGGCGTCCTGACGGACCGGCGATCGCCTGCGTCGGCCGCCACGACAACACGCTGCGCTTGACCGCGCTCGATGAAAAGGCGCAGGCCATCGGCCTGCGCCGGCATCAGGGCCTGACCGAAGCCCGCGCCCTTTACCCGCAACTGGAGGTCGCGGAAGACAGTCCGGCGAAGGACCGTGATCTGCTTTCTGCCATCGCCGACTGGTGCGATCGCTATACGCCGCTTGTCGCCGAAGACGGCGAGGACGGCCTGTTTCTCGATATCACCGGCTGCACCCATCTGTTCGGCGGCGAAGAGGCCTTGCTCGAGGATATCCCGTCACGGCTCTTTCGCATGGGATTTGACGTGCGCGCAGCGATCGCCTCTTCGCCTGCGCTCGCCTGGGCGATTGCCCGTTTCGGGCGCGGCGGCGTCATCGGTGATGAAACAGCGCGCGACGCCCTGCTTGCGCTGCCGATACAGGCCTTGCGGCTGGAGCCGGAACTCGTCTCGTCCCTGAGCAAGCTTGGCCTGAAGCGCGTCCGCGATCTTGCCGCCGCCCCGCGGGCGCCGCTGGCGCGGCGTTTCGGCACCCTGCTGATGCAAAGGCTGGATCAGGCGCTGGGCCATGAGGACGAGCCGATTTCGCCCCGGCGACCCATCGCCAACCTTTCCGCGGAACGGCGGCTTGCCGAGCCGGTCGTATCTCAGGACGACATTATTCATATTGCCGGCAGGCTCGCGGCCTCCCTGAGACCCGGACTGGAAGCGCGCGGCGCGGGCGGCCGGACGTTCGAACTGGTGCTGTTTCGCGTCGATGGCAAGGTGCTGCGCATCGCCGTCGGCGCCTCCCAGCCCTTGCGCGATCCCGAACGGATCTGCCGGCTTTTCTCCGAGCGCCTGGCAGCCATTCATGACGATCTCGACGCCGGCTTCGGTTTCGAAATCCTGCGCCTCAACGTGCTGAGCCATGAGGATTTCAACGCACGGCAGGGTGATTTTGCCGGCAGGGAGCAAGGCGAGACATCGCTTCCCGATTTCGTCGACCGGGTCGCTGCCCGGCTCGGACCGGATTGCCTGAGCGGCTTTTTCCTTCAGGAAAGCCATATTCCGGAAAAGGCCGTCCTCACCGTACCGGCCACCAACCACCTTCGGGCGGGAAAGCCCCCCGAGACTGCACTACCTCTCACCGACCGGCCGCTCAGGCTCCTCAAGCATCCCGAGCAGATGGAAGCCTTTGCCAGCGAGGTTCCCGATGGCCCGCCCGGCAGTTTCCGCTGGCGGCGGGCGCTGCACCGCACGGCCCGCAGCGAAGGACCGGAGAGAATAGAGCCGGAATGGTGGAACAGTCTCGAAGGCGAGCGGGTGAGGGATTATTTCCGCGTCGAGGACGAACAGGGCTATCGCTTCTGGATCTATCGCGAGGGGTTTTATGGAAGCACTCCGCCGCCGCGCTGGTTCGTGCATGGTCTTTTCGCATGACCGCCGAGCACGCCTATTGCGAGATCGGCGCGCGCACCAATTTCTCCTTCCTGGAAGGAGCATCGCGGCCGGAGGAGATGGTGGTGACCGCCTCTCTGCTCGGTCTTTCCGGCCTCGGCATTGCCGACCGCAATTCCGTCGCCGGCGTCGTCCGGGCCTGGCGGCAGCTGAAAGACCTTGAGGAAAAATACAGGAATCCGGATGCGCGCACCGAAAAGGAAAAAAAAGAGGGACCGCCCATCAAACCCGTGGAGCGATTTCAGCCGGGTGCCCGGCTGGTCTTTGCCGACGGAACGCCGGATATCCTCGCCTTTCCGCAGGACCGGCGCGGATGGGGCAATCTCTGCCGCCTGCTCAGCGCCGGAAACCTGCGAACCGAGAAGGGATCCTGCATCCTTTATCTCTCCGATCTCATCGAATGGGGCGACAGGATCATGCTGGCCGTCGCCCCCCATGCCGGCACCGTGCTTGAGACAACGGAATTCGCAAAACTGGATGATTGCGTGGCGCAAATCCGGGACCGTTTTCCCAAGGCGCTCTGGATTGCTCTGTCTCCCGCCTATGACGGACGGGATGCGGTGGTCTTTGCCCATCTCGCCCAGCTTGCCGGCAAACACGGCCTTCCCCTGATCGCGACCAACCAGCCGCTTCACCACGGCCCGGATCGCCGCCCCCTTTCGGATATCGTCACCGCCATCCGTGAGGGCGTGACGATCCAGAAAGCGGGATTCCTGCTCTGCGCCAACGCTGAACGGCATCTGAAACAGGGGCGGGAAATGGCGCGGCTGCTGCGCCGCTACCCGCAAGCCATTGCCAATAGCTGCGAGTTCTTTAGCCAGCTTTCCTTTTCCCTGAAGGAAATCAGCCACAACTATCCGGACGAAAGCATCGATGGCGAGCACCCCTTCGAAACCCTCAGGCGCTTCACCTATGACGGAGCGGCCAAGCGCTATCCCGAAGGCATACCCGAAAGTGTTCTGGCCCAGATCGAATACGAACTCGATCTGATCGGGGAGAAGGACTACGCCCCTTACTTTCTCACGGTCTACAAGATCGTCCATCACGCCCGCCATGAATTGAAGATTCTCTGTCAGGGACGAGGTTCGGCCGCAAATTCGGTTATCTGTTACTGCCTTGAAATCACCGAGGTCGATCCTGCCACGAACCCGCTTCTTTTCGACCGTTTTCTTTCCAGGGACCGCAACGAGCCTCCCGATATCGACGTCGATTTCGAGCATGAACGGCGCGAGGAGGTCATCCAGCATATCTACAAGACCTATGGCATCGCCCATGCCGGGCTGACAGCGGGCGTGACCACCTATCGCAGCCGCTCGGCCGGCCGCGAGGTGGCCAAGGCCTTCGATCTTTCCGAAGACGTGCAGTCGGCGATTTCCCATGCCGTCAGCGGCTGGTGGACGGAAAAGCTGACGGACGAGGATGCACGCGCCGCCGGGCTCGATATCGTCGATCCCACGACGAAGAACGTGCTGCACCACGCGACCACGCTGATGGGTTTTCCCCGTCACCTGACCCAGCATGTCGGCGGCTTCGTCATTACCCGCGACCGGCTCGACGAAGTCGTACCCATCATGAAAACGGCGATGCCGGATCGCTACATGATCGAATGGAACAAGGACGATCTCGACAACGTCAATATATTAAAGATCGACGTGCTGGCGCTCGGCATGCTGACCTGCATGCGCAAGGCTTTCGAGATGCTGCAAAGCCATTACGGGATTACGAAGACGCTCGCAGATCTCGGCAACGCGACGCATCCGGATCAGGAGCATGTCTACGACATGATCTGCCGGGCCGATACGATCGGTGTCTTCCAGATCGAAAGCCGCGCCCAGATGAGCATGCTGCCGCGGCTGAGGCCCCGGAAGTTCTACGATCTAGTGATCGAGGTGGCGATCGTCCGGCCGGGGCCGATCCAGGGAAACATGGTGCATCCCTACCTCAAGCAGCGCGAGGCGGCCCGCAATCCCGGTTACGTCACCCCTTTTCCGAAGGAAGAATTGCGCCCGATTCTGGAACGGACATTGGGCGTGCCGCTGTTTCAGGAGCAGGCGATGCAGATCGCCATCACCGCAGCCAAATTTCCAGCCTCCAAGGCCGACCGGCTGCGTCGCTCCATGGCCACCTTCAAGCGAACCGGCACCATCGACAGCTTCCGGGAAGATATGGTGAACGGCATGACCCGCCGTGGATATGAGCGCGATTTTGCCGAGCGCTGTTTCAGGCAGATCGAAGGTTTTGGCGAATACGGCTTTCCCGAAAGCCACGCCCAGTCCTTCGCGCTGCTGGTCTATGCCTCGTCCTGGGTGAAGACCTATTATCCCGACGTGTTCTGTGCAGCACTCCTCAATTCCCAGCCGATGGGCTTTTATCCGCCGGCCCAGCTGGTGCGCGACGCCCGCGAGCACGGCGTCGAGATAAGGGCAGTGGACGTTAATTCCTCAAAGTGGGATGCGCTTCTGGAGGAAGCGACGTTCAAGCCGGAAGCCATCGACCGGCGCCATCGCGAGATGGTCGGCGTCATCCGCACGCGCCACGCCCTGCGGCTGGGTTTTCGTCTGGTCAGCGGCCTTTCCGAAACGGATATGGAGAGGCTCGTCGCCTGTCGGGGCGACGGCTACACCTCGATCCGCGACCTCTGGCTGAGATCGGGTCTCGAAAGACCGGTCATCGAGCGGCTTGCCGATGCCGATGCTTTCCGCTCCATCGGCCTTTCGCGGCGTCAGGCGCTCTGGGCCGTGCGGGCGCTCGATGGCAAAAGCGCAGTCGAGAAGCTACCGCTTTTCGACAGGGCTGACCACGAGGATCTGCAGCGCGAACCGGAAACCCGGCTTCCGGCGATGCTACCCGGCGAGGAGGTGATCGAGGACTACCGCCATCTTTCGCTTTCCCTCAAGGCGCATCCGGTCTCGTTTTTGCGCGACCGGCTTTCGCCGATGGGCATTGTGCAGAACCGGGCGCTGCTGACCGTGCCGAATGGACGCAAAGTGACCATTGCCGGCCTCGTTCTCGTGCGCCAGCGGCCGGGCTCGGCCAAGGGCGTGATCTTCATGACACTGGAGGACGAAACGGGCATCGCCAATGCCATCGTCTGGAAAGCGACCTTTGCGCATTATCGGACGATCGTGCTCGGCGCCCGGCTTGTGAAGATCACGGGCAAGTTGCAAAGCCAGAACGGCGTGCAGCATGTCGTTGCCGAGCATATGGAAGACCTGACGCCGATGCTCGAGCTGCTGATCGCCCCTTCGCCGCTGCGCCTGCCTTTACCGGACGATCGGCAGGCTCGGTCCCCCCAGGAGACAGAACCGCGAAAACGGATCCCGAGGACAATCTCCACCCTTTCGCCCGCCGCCGTCATGCCGAAAGGCCGCAATTTCCATTGAGCGGCGACTCAGCTCAGGCACGGCAAGGATCATGAAACGTGCCAAGGATGGGCGCCAAACTCGTCTGTAACAAAAAGTGTAAAGTATTTTTCGATCAGAAAACCGTGATGTCAGTGCGATTTTGGAGTGAAGAAATCAAGTTATTCTCATCTAACCAAATGAAAATACGATGTTTTTTGTCATATTTAGAATTCATCTAAACTATCTGGTGGTGAAATGAGGGCAGCTTTTTTGTTGACAGTAAATATCCGCTTTTGCTTTATGAAAAAAATTCAGTGCTTTGCGTATGACGGGCAGACGAAATGCTGGTTTGCAGCTGTAATTTCATCAGCGAAAAAGAGATCGAAGACACCATCACCAGCCTTCTCGATGAAGACTGTTGGCAGTTGATCGTTCCGGCGAAAGTCTATCACGCCATGGAAAAACGCGGCCGCTGCTGCGGCTGTTTCCCCAATGTCGTCGACATCATCATCCGCACGACCGAGCAATACCATGCCGGGCGCGACTCGACGGATGCCGAAATATTTGATTTCATGACCCGCCTCAAAAAATTCCATGAAGAAAACAGGAGAGCGGACATTGAAAGGCGACAAAAAAGTCATCGAGCAGCTTAACGAAGCGCTCTATCTCGAACTCGGTGCGGTCAACCAGTACTGGCTTCACTATCGCCTTCTCGACGACTGGGGCTATACGCTGCTCGCCAAGAAGGAACGCGCCGAATCGATCGAGGAAATGCAGCACGCCGACAAGCTGATTTCCCGCATCATCTTCCTCGAAGGCCATCCGAACCTGCAGACGGTCGCGCCGCTGCGGATCGGCCAGAACGTCAAGGAAGTGCTGGAAGCCGACCTCGCCGGCGAATACGACGCCCGCAAGGCCTACAAGAATTCCCGCGACATCTGTCACGCCGCCGGAGACTATGTCTCCATGAAGCTTTTCGAAGAGTTGCTGATGGACGAGGAAGGCCATATCGATTTTCTCGAAACCCAGCTGGAGCTTCTGAACACCATCGGCGCGGAGAAATACGGCCAGCTCAATTCGGCCCCCGCCAACGAAGCCGAATAAGCCCAACCAACGGACAAAAAGCCCGTCGCGACCGTGTCGCGACGGGCTTTTTTATGCGCGTATTTCTGCCCGGCCGGAATGGAAAAAATGCTCGACCGCGAACATACGATGACCCTTGAAAGATTCGCCAGCCTCCATCGACGGCAATCCTGATGAGCGGTCCTGTTGATCTTCTCCCGCCAAAACCGTTGTTCCCGCAGGAACATGAACGACGCCCTGCCCGGTATACCCATAGACATCCGATTGAAAAGGCTGGACCTCCGGCCTTGAGACCGGATCGGCAACCGAAGGAATCCGTCATGGATGGAACAGTCTAGTCACGTCGACCCTGAGCCCGGCGCAACCGCGTCTTCCGGCTCGTTCCAGACACATCGAAGACCTTGCACCGCAGAACCTCCGGGTCTGCGAACGGTGGCCGCATTTTTTGCAATCAACCAGGAGACTAAAATGGGTACGATAATGGGTACGCCGAACGTGGATACGCTGATCGGCAGCGATCTGGAAGGCGATATGATCATGGCCATGGCCGGCAACGACAAGGTCAATGGCGGCATGGGTGGCGACTATATCTATGCCGGCGAAGGCGACGATACGGTCGACGGCTCCTTCCAGGATGACATCATCATCGGCGAGGCGGGCAACGATACGCTGAACGGCAACAGCGGCAACGACATGCTGGACGGCGGCATCGGCAAGGACAAGCTGAATGGCGGCAGCGGCCAGGATATGGTCAATATCGGCGCTTTCGCGAATGGAAACGGCGATGTGGTCGATGGTGGCTCCGGCACCGACCGGCTGGCGATCGACTATGGTGCGGCTACCGCAGCCCTCGACATCACGATCGGCGACTGGATCACCACCCAGACGCTGACGGGGGGTATCAGCACGAAGAACGTCGAATCCTTCCAGATCACCGGCAGCAAGTTCGGTGACAAGATCACCGGCGGCAACTATGCCGACTTCCTCATGGGCGGTGACGGCAGCGATACCCTATCCGGTGGTCGCGGTGCCGACATGCTGATCGGCGGCACAGGCAACGACAAGCTCTATGGTGGTTACGGCGTCGATTTCCTGTCCGGCGACGAGGGCAATGATACGCTCTACGGCGACAAGGGCATGGATTACCTCGACGGCGGAACCGGCGACGACAAGCTCTATGGCGGTGACGATCTCGACTGGCTCGACGGCGAGGACGGCAACGACACGCTTTCCGGCGGCAACGGCAACGACACGCTGAACGGCGGCACCGGAAACGACAAGCTCAACGGCGATGCCAATGACGACTACCTGGATGGCGGCAAGGGCGATGACATCGTGGAAGGCGGCGCCGGAAACGACACGATCACCTATGTCTACGGTGAAGGGAAGGACACGATCACGGATTCGAGCGGCAGCGACCGGTTGATCGTGAGGAGCTTCACCGGCAACTTCACCGCCAAAGCCGCGACCGACGTCAACACGCTGACCGGCGGCACGACGATCAAGGGCTTCGAGCACTATACGATCACCGCCACCGGATCCGGGGCGAACAAGATCACGACCCTTGCCGGCAATGACGAAATCGACGCAGGAGCCGGCGACGACACGGTTTCCAGCGGCGCAGGCAACGACAGGGTCTATACCGGTCTTGGCAAGGATACGGTGAAAGCCGGCCTCGGCAATGATTACGTCAATCTGGGCGATGGCGGCGCAGACACCGCCGACGGCGAAGATGGGACCGACATTGCCGCCGTCGATCGCCGCTCCGCGACCAAGGATCTGACGTTCAGCGTCAGTGGCGCCACAGCCACGGTCAGCGACGGCACCAGCCTGAAGAACTTCGAGCACTATGTCGTTTCTTTCGGCAAGGGTAACGATGTCGTCAAATCGGTCGGTTCCGCCAAAAGTGTCGAATTCTACGGCTATGACGGCAACGACACGCTGATCGGCACAGCCGGCAACGACAAGCTGGACGGCGGCGCAGGCAATGACAGCCTGAAATCCGGCGACGGCAACGACATCGTCTATGACAATGGTGGCACCAACACGATCGATGCCGGCAAGGGCAACGACCTTGTTTCGGTCGGCGACGGTATCACCACGACATCGACCGGAAACTACACCGTTCAACTGGGCGATGGAGACGACAGTTTCTACCGCTCCGCTTCGACCGGCAAACTGACGCTTGACGGTGGCGACGGCAACGACCTCGCCAGCATCGACTTCAGCAAGTACACGAAGGACATCACCTTCGTGCTTTCGCCCTCCGTCACGGTCACCAATGCGCCCGTGACCGCCAAGAATATCGAACGGGTCGCCCTCACCGGCGGCAGCGGCAACGATACCTTTACGGGCGGCAAGTTCAGCGATGACCTGCGCGGCGGAGCCGGCAACGATACGCTCTCGGGCGGAGCCGGCAACGACACACTCCTGGGCGGCATCGGCAACGATACGCTGCGGGGCGGCGACGGCAAGGATATCATCTATGCCGACGGGCCGAAGCTGTATGGCGGCAGGGACAATGTCTATGCCGACGCCGGCGACGACATGGTCTTCATGGGGATCGGCGACAAGGCCGATGGCGGAACGGACATCGACCTTATCGCCATCGATGCCAGCGACCAGAAGAAGGATATCAGCTTCGTCTTCTCCACTGGCACCGTCAACGTCGATACGGGCACATCGTTCAAGGCGTTCGAAGTCCTGGCCTATGACGGTAGCAAGGGCAAGGACACCGTGACCGGCGGCAGCCGTGCGGATGCGCTTTCCGGCAACGCCGGCAACGACATCCTGCGTGGCGGCGGCGGCAACGACGAGCTGGAAGACGGCAACGGCAGCGACCAGCTGTTCGGCGACGCCGGCAACGATGCGCTGCTGCGCACCGATGCCTTGGGCAAGGATGTCTTTGACGGCGGTGCCGACACGGACAGCCTGTCATTCCGCCCCGGTGCGACCTCGGTGGTGATCGACCTTTCCGACCAGAGCAAAAACAAGGGCATGGCGCTTGGTCTGACTGTCAAGAACATCGAAATCATCAACGGCAGCGTCAATGACGACGACATCCGCGGCGACGCCAAGAACAATGTCTTCAATGGCGGCGATGCGGACGATGTTCTCGATGGCCGCGACGGCAACGACACCCTGAACGGTGGCGCGGGCGACGACTGGCTGACGGGCGGCAAGGGCAACGACAAATTCGTCTTCGACCTTTCCGGGCGCGATGGCGAAGGTGACGTCATCACGGACTTCACCCGTGGTCAGGACAAGCTTGTCATCGACAAGAGCGACTATGGCATCGCTGCCGGGGATTCGACAGTGACGCTGATGGTCGGCGCGGATCCGGTCGCGACCAGCACGAAGGGCACCTTCCTCTTCGAAAGCGACAATGGCCGCCTCTGGTTCGATGCCGACGGCAAGGGCGGCGATGCCGATCTGCAGCTGGTCGCCATCCTGCAGACCGTCATGACGCTCTCGACCGGCTTTTTCTGCTTCATCTGATACGCACCGAAGAAAAAAGCGCCGCGTCCTAAAGGGCGCGGCGTTCGCATGATGGGCAATGCAGTCTTCAATCAGCCTGCGAGATGGGCAAAAGCAGCGACGACCTCGTCATAGACCTTGCGTTTGAACGGCACGATCAGTTCGGGCAGTTCCCGCATCGGCTTCCAGGCCCACTGGTCGAACTCGGCCTCATGACCGCCCGGCGGCGGGTCGATCGCGATCTCGCTTTCCGGGCCTTCGAAGCGAAAGGCGAACCAGCGCTGCGTCTGGCCACGATACTTGCCCTTGAGGCCGATACCGATCAGATGCGCCGGCAGGTCGTAATTGATCCAGCCCGGTGCTTCGCCCAGAAGCGAGACGCTGCGCATGCCGGTTTCCTCGTAAAGTTCGCGATAGGCCGCCTTCAGCGGGTCTTCGCCCTTGTCGATACCGCCCTGCGGCATCTGCCAGAGTTGCGGCGAACCGTCATATTCGGAATTGCCGATCGCGATGCGTCGTCCCGCCCAGACCAGCCCCTGTCCATTCAACACCATGACTCCGACGCAAGGGCGATAGGGAAGGTCCTCCGCCCTGACCGGCTTGTCCTTATGCTTGCTCATCGCCCTGCCCTTTTCCCTGACAAACGCTATTGCTGTTGCGGATCCTTGACGAGCGCCGAGACACCCACGAATTCGATGCCTCGCGCAGAAGCTTCGTCAATCCACTGGGCCATCGCAGCCACGCTCTCGTCGAAGGCCGAGGCGACACCGATCGCCGACCCGTTGCGCCGCGCGATGCGCTCCAGCTCGTCGAGCTTCTTCAGGATTGCGATCCGGTCGAGCTGACTGTCGACCACCAGATCGGCATAGCCCTGTGGTACGTCCAATGTTTCGGCCAGCGTGCCCGAGAGCGACTGTGCCGACGTGCCGTCGTCCAGGAACAGGAGACCGCGCTTCGAAAGATCGCGCAGGACCGGCTCAAGCGCATCCGCATCCGACAGGAAACGCCCGCCGAGGAAATTCATCACGCCGGTATAATTGGTGATCTCGGCCAGTGCCTGATGAAACAGGGCAAGATTGGCCTTGGCGCCGGCATCGACACGCAGGGTCAGGGGACCGGGGTCGTTTTCCGGGTAATCGAAGGGCTCGAAGGGAATCTGAAGCAATATCTCATGCCCCCGCTGCCGCGCCTCCTGCATCCAGCGCTGCAGGCTGTTGCCGGAAGCGGCAAAGGCAAGGGTCACTTCCGGCGGCAGTTCGCGGATCGCGTTCTGCGTTCCCGTCTGGCTCAAGCCCAGACCGCCGACGACGAGGCCGATGCGCACGCCGCGCGCACCCGACCAGGGCCGCGCATACTGGTCCATCGGCCGCAGTCCATCCGGGCCGATGACGGGCAGTTTGCCTTGCGGACTGTCTTCCAGGAGATCGTCATTGGGGATCGCTGCCATCCGCGGATCCTGCCCCTTTCGATCGACATCGATGAAGACAGGTCCGTGGCCGTCACGCTGTTTCGGGGAATATTTGGTGACCACCGAACCGTCGTCGTTCAGCGTCTTCTCGACATGAGCGCCGGAAAGCGCCCCGCTCTGCTTTTGCCCCTGGCGAGGCTTTTCACTCTTGTCATCGGCCTTTGCCGCCGCCGGTGTTTCGGCCTGGGCAACCACCTGTTTTTCCGGCTCCGTTTCGAGCAGGCCCGAAGGTGACAGGAAGACCCAAACGGACACGCCGACAAGAGCGGCAGCACCGAGGGAACCCAAAAGGCGCGCCAGCGAAAAGCGCGGGCCGGAGGCTCCGGACGGGCGCGGCTTGCGATTTTGGCCAAGAGGCGCGTTCAGATCTGTTCCCAAGGATGAAGCCCGTCGACCGAAGGGTGGCACGTGGCAGCAGGTGCGGCCGTCTTAACAAACATCCGCCCGGCATTTGGCCGGGCGGAGCTCAGATGCGATGAAAGCCGTGCCGCAAGGATCAGGGCTTCAGCTCGGCCTTTTCCGGATTGGCCGGAAAGGCCGGATCGGTCTTCTTGCCGCGCAACAGGTCCAGCGCATAGTTGAGCTGGATATCGTCCTTTGCTTCCGGCGGAACATAGGCAACCGAGCCGGAGCCCTCTTCCGTCTCGTTCTGGCCCTGGATGTGACCACGCAGGCTCGATTCGCTGGTGGCTTCGACCTTGCCGAGCAATTCCGGCGGCAGCGGCTGCTCGACCTTGATGTCGGGCGAAATGCCCGTGCCCTGGATCGACTTGCCCGACGGCGTATAATAGAGCGCCGTCGTCAAACGCAGCGCACCGGCTTCGCCGAGCGGAATGATCGTCTGCACGGAACCCTTGCCGAAGGAACGGGTGCCGAGAACAGTCGCCCGCTTCAGATCCTGAAGCGCACCGGCGACGATTTCCGAGGCAGAGGCCGAACCGCCGTTGACGAGCACGATCACCGGCTTGCCATCCGTCAGGTCGCCCGGCGTCGCGTTGAAGCGACGGGTCTCGTCGGCGTTGCGGCCGCGGGTGGACACGACTTCGCCGCGCTCGAGGAAGGCGTCGGAAACGTTGATCGCCTGATCGAGCAGACCGCCCGGATTGAGCCGCAGATCGAGTACATAGCCCTTCAGCTTGTCGGCGGGTATATCGGCCTTGATCTTCTCGATCGCGTTCTTCAGGTCGTCGAAGGTCTTCTCGGTAAAGGAGATGACACGGACATAGCCGACATCGCCCTCGGTGCGGAATTTCACGGCGCGCACGGCGATGATGTCGCGCACGATCGTCAGCTCGATCGGCTTTTCGGCGCCTTTGCGCAGGATCGTCAGCTTGATCGGCTTGCCGACCTCGCCGCGCATCTTGTCGACGGCTTCTTCGAGCTTCAGGCCACGGACGTCCTGACCGTCGATCTTGGAGATGAAATCGCCTGCGAGAACACCGGCGCGGGCGGCGGGCGTATCATCGATGGGGCTGGTGACCTTCACCAGATCGTCTTCCATCGTCACCTCGATGCCGAGACCGCCGAATTCACCCTTGGTCTGGGTGCGCATATCCTCGGCATCGGTCGAGTTCATGTAGCTTGAGTGCGGATCGAGCGACGACAGCATGCCGTTGATCGCGTTTTCGATGAGCTTGTCATCCTGCGGCGGGGTGACGTACTGGGCGCGAACGCGCTCGAACACGTCGCCGAAGATCGCCAGTTCGCGATAGGTCGACGGATTGGCGGCCACAGCCGGGATGGTTGCAGAATAGACCACGCCCATGGCGGTCGCACCCATCAGTGCCCCGACCAGAACAAGTGATGCCCTACGAATCATTGCGTGCCTTTCCGGTGTCTTGAGCGGTCCACCAAGGTCGGGAATCAACCGGTTTTCCATCTTTTCTGAATTCAATGTAAAGCGTTGGCCGGTCCGTTTCCAGCGCCAATGCAGTTGCACTCGCCACTCTTTTTGCCCCCATGACCGCAAGCGGTTCGCCGGCGACGACGAACTGGCCCTGCTGCACGTTGACTCCATCCATTCCCGACAAAACGACGTGATAACCGTCGCCGGGATTGAGGATGATCATCTGGCCGTAGCTGCGGAAGGATCCCGCAAATACGATCCATCCATCCGATGGCGCGGTTACGACCGCGCCCGCGTCGGTTTCGAGCATCATGCCCTGAAGACTATGCCCCGTACCATCGGCATCGCCAAACCGCCGCACCGGCTTGCCGGCGGCAGGAAAGGCGAGCTTCTTCTGCAAATCCGAAAACGCATATGCAGGTGCAATGCGGTTTTTGTCGGGCACGGCGCTGCGGGCAAGCTCGCGCGCCTGTTCGCGCTGCGCTTCCGACATGCGCTGTTGCCGTTCCGCCTCAGCGCGCGCCGCTTCGGCAGCTTCGCGCACGGATGCGATCTCGCCTTCGAGAGACCCGATCAAATCTTCGAGACCGGTTGCCTTCGTAGCCAGTTCCTCGGCCTTGCGGCGCTCCTCGACGAGTTCGGCGGCGCTGCGATCGCGCAGTTTGGCCTTTTCGACCATCAGCAGCGACATGCGGCGCTCTTCTTCCATGCGCGCGGTCAGGTCATCGCTCAGCGCCTGCTTCTGCGTGGCGATATCAATGCGCAAGGTCGACAATGCCTTGAGGTCGGCGGCGAGATTTTCAGTCTCCTTGCGAATGCCGGGGACGACGGCGCCGAGCAGGATGGCGCTGCGCACCGAGGCCAGCGCATCCTCCGGCGCCACCAGAAGCGCCGGCGGCGGATTGCGGCCCATGCGCTGCAGAGCCGCGAGCACCTCGGCAAGCACGCCCCGCCGGGCGCGCAGCGACGAATGCACGGCATCCTCCTTGTCGCGCAGGCCGGCAAGCTTCGCCTCGCCGTCGATGATCTGCTGTTCGAGCGCCTGGCGCTTGCCGGCCGATTCGACCACAGCGTCCCGCAGGCTCTCGCCGGTCTTTTCCAGCTCGGCGATACCCTTTTCGAGCGCCGCCGCACGCTCGTTCGAAAGCGTGATGGATTTCGAGAGCGTATCCAGCTCGTTGCGGGTATCGTCGCGCCGGCGCGCAAGCGCGGCCTCGGGGTTATCCACCGGAGCGGCTGCGCCTAGCTGTTGCGCCAGAACATGGCCGGGATCGTTGACGCCAAAAAGGCAGGCGACAACACACAGGGCCGCGCCAAAACGCACCCAGCCGGTAACGGCCCGTCGCCCGTTCTTCGTTCCCTTGCCCCTGACTGTCGTCATGCCGCCTTTGCGCCGCGTTGATTGCGATCGCGAATCTAAGCTGATTTGGCCCGCGCCGCCAACAGACATCCCCTGCAATTGCGGCATCCGCATGGCGAGTCCCTGCCCGGGCTTATCCTGCAGCCCGGCGCGGCGGCAAAGCCTCGCCGCTCTGCAGGCAAGCGCGAATCTGCTCCATCGCCATATTGGCAAACCCGCACAGCAGCATGCGCTGTTCTTCGCTGAAGGTGCTGTGGGGAACCGTATCGACGACACAAAGCGTACCGATCGTCGCTGCGCCGGAAGGCTCCTTGAGCGGCGCGCCGGCATAAAAGCGCAAGCCGCGCTCGCCCTTGACGAGTTCATTGCCGGAAAACCGGACATCGCGGCTCGCATCCAGCACGACCATGACATCCGATCCGCCCAGCGCATGGGAACAGATGGACAGGTCGCGGGCCGTCGATTCGATCTCGATGCCGAAGCGCCCGATGAAGCGCTGCTGATCGGCGTCGACCACCGTTACCACCGCAAGGCTCGTTCCCAGCGCCTGGGACGCCATCTGGCTGATACGGTCAAGCGATTGCCGCGTGGCAGGCGTCAGGGCGAGAAGCACCGCCTCGACCCTCCGCAGGCGCTCCGCCTCATCGGCGGCCGGCAGAGCCGGAATACCCGATTTCACCACCGCATGGCTGACGACGCGATTGCGGCCGCTGCGCTTGGCGCCGTAAAGCGCTTCGTCGGCACAGGCGACGAGATCGTCGCTGCCGTTCGGCGGCTCCGGCGAAAGCGGATCGCACGTGGCCACGCCCAAACTGGCGGTGACGTAACCGAAGCTGGAGCGCGCGTGACCGATCGCAAGCGCCTCTATGGCGCGGCGGATGTCCTCGGCAATACGATCGGCCGCATCCGCATCGGTTGCCGGCAGGATGATGGCAATCTCCTCGCCGCCGTAGCGCGCCACGATGTCGGTGGCTCGCCGCAGGTGCTGGCGGATGGCCTGCGCGATGGTGCGCAGGCAGTCATCGCCTTTCTGGTGACCGTAGAAATCGTTAAACAGCTTGAAGCGGTCGACATCGACCATCACGACGGAAAGCGGCAAACCGGACGTCTTCGCGTCTGCGAAGGCGTCGTTCAGACAAGCGTCGAAATGGCGGCGGTTGAAGAGGCCCGTCAGCCCGTCCATGTGGGCCAGTGTTCTATAACGCATCTCGTTGCGGCGACGATAGCGCAGTTCGCGCGCCAGCATGATCGACAGAAACGCGACACAGCCGGTCAATGCGGCAAAGGAAATCGTGGTCATCGATGCCAGACGGAACCAGCCGGCATAGATTTCGTCCACCGAAAGACCGACGGTAACGATCAAAGGCAGGACATCAATCTTGTTGACGCTGAAGAGCCGCTCGACACCATCGACCGCCGAAACCGTGGCAAAGGGTTCCGTCGCCTTTGCCAGCTGCCAGAACATCGGGGTCGTCAGGTAGCTTGTTCCGACGATACCCTCGATATCCGGAGCCCGAAGCAACAGGGTTCCATCCGTACCGTAAAGGCTGATGGCGCCCTGCTCTCCCAATTCCAGCGAGCGAAAGAGCGAGGCAAAGCTGGAAAGCCGCAGCGAGAACACGACGACACCGGAAAACGCACCACCTGCATCGGTTAGACGCCGGCTGAGTATGACGGCAGAATCTACCGGCTGCGATACGGTAACGGTCTTCGACGTGAAAAGAATGTCCTGCTTGCTGCGCTCATGGGTGAAGAAGAAGGGCTCGTTGGCGAAATTCGTGCGCAGGCGCGGGCTGGTTTCCGAGCTGAGCTTCAGCTCTCCCTTGGCATCGAGCACATAAATTTCACCGATGCCGAGATCGTTGGTGTCACCGCCGAGAAAAGCCCGTCGCTGCCGCTGGTCGAAGCGAAAATCCGGATTGGCGCGCAGCATCTCGCGCAGCGCCATCAGAGCTTGGTCCGCGCTGTGAAACGTATGGAGAATTTCACGGCGAACGGAAACACCGAGGTTGTTCGCAGCGACCTCCGCCTGACGCCAGTCCTGGCTTCGCTGGTCGAGCAGCAGAAGACCGAAGAGCGAGATGAAACCGGCAAGCGTGACGGTCATGATGGCCGCCCAGAGGATGACGGTGGCCCGACGGCGTCGGGAGACGGGAAGATCATCCGTCGGCAGGGTAGTCAAAGCGCCTTTCACCATCGTCCTTCCATGGGGAGGCTACAATTCATCTTGCAGCGACGCACCCACAATCCGCGCGGTCACGGCACGGCGTGAGGACAATATCATTTCGACGATTAACGCCTGATTACGCGGGGACCGAAGAAAGCACGATCCCGCTAAAGCATGTCTCGCGAAAATGTGCCGCGGTTTCGCGAAAAGACATGCGTAAAAACGGGACGCCACAGCGTACGGAGCTGCTCTGAAAGATCGCGACGTGCTTTAGACCCGGTGGTAGGGATGGCCGGACAGGATCGTAACGGCGCGGTAAAGCTGCTCGGCGATCAGAATGCGCACGAGCTGGTGCGGCCAGGTCATCTTGCCCAGGCAGATCACCGCGTCGGCGCGGGCGTGAAGCGAGGGATCAAGCCCATCGGCGCCGCCGATGGCGATCACGAGGTCGCGCTTGCCCATATCGCGGAAGGAACCGAGCAGAGTGGCGAAGCCCGCGGAATCGAGCGCCTTGCCGCGCTCATCGAGCAGCACCAACAGGCTGGCGTCCGGCAGGGATTTTTCAAGCAGGCCGGCTTCGTCGCGCTTGCGCGTCTCCGCGCTCGTCGCGCGGCTTTCGGCAACCTCGGCGACGCGCGAGAATTCAAGCCCTATTGCCGGCCCCGCCTTGGCGAAGCGATCGAGATAACGGGCGGCAAGATCCTTCTCCGGGCCCGCCTTCAGGCGCCCGACGGCAAACAGACCGATCCGCATCGTTTTACTCCATTCAGGCAATCATGCCGGCGCCGGAACAAGGCGCACAATTCGAACCGACTGCCGAAGCCCGTCATAAAAACGGCGACGACAAGTCCCTGCGCTACGCAAACATCTCGAAGCCCGCAGGCACGCGCTCTTACGCCGGCAAAAGATCCTCTTCGGTTGCCTTTGCGGAACGATGCCCTGAAGACAACGCCGTGCGATCTAGTGCAGCCGGCCGTCTTCCATATCCGGCGCGGCCCACATCTTCTCGATGTTGTAGAACTCGCGGATTTCCGGACGGAAAACATGGATGATGATATCGCCACTGTCGATCAGAACCCAATCGCCGGTTTCCAGACCTTCGACGCGGGCATTGCCATGGCCCTCGTCCTTGAGATCGGAAATCAGATGGTCCGCAATCGCCGTGACATGCCTGCTCGACCGCCCCGAGACCACAACCATGTAGTCCCCAAGCGCCGATTTGCCGGCAATGTCGATGGTGACAATATCTTCCGCTTTCGAGTCCTCAAGACTGTTGAGGACCAGGTGAAGAGCACGCTCGGCAACATCGCTGCCTTGGGTCGTGCTGTGAGGAAAAATGCGTGTAACATTTCCCTTCGCGTGTGCTGTTGTCAGGGTCTTTCCTTTCCAGTTTAACAGAACAGGCACTACGACTCGTCTTGTCCAACGCGCCGCCACACCAAATGTAGGCACCAATGCCTTAACGTTTCAAGACACGAGAAATAAATGATGGATTGTTCCCATGCTCGTGAGGCGGATCGGCAACGATGCAGCTGAAGCCGTTCATGCCGACTTCGCCCTCAGCGCCGTGGAGCTCAACGGCGAGCGCGGACCATGGATAAAGGTCCAGGCGGGCGCCGCGCGCGAGGCGAGGCTTGCCGCATCCTCCTCATCGACGCGCGCATAGCCGAAGGTCTTCGCCATCTTCGATGACAGATAGGAAAGCGTGGCGCCCGGCCGATCGATAACGGCGATGGGATAGGTTTTTGCGATCGTCTGCCAGTCCTGCCACAGATGGAAACCACGTAGATTGTCCGCCCCCATGATCCAGACGAAGCGCACGCCGCGATTCTTCTGGCGGATTTTCTCCAGCGTTCTCGCCGTATAGCTCTGCCCCAGCGCCTGCTCGAACGCCGTCACCTTGATGCGCGGATCATGCGCAATCTTTTCGCAAAGGGCGATGCGCTCCGAAAGAGGGGCAAGCTGGTTGCGGCTTTTCAGGGGGTTGCCCGGCGTCACCATCCACCAGAGCTGATCGAGCCGCAGCCGGCGCAGGGCGATATCCGCCACCAGCTCATGCCCGGCATGGGGCGGATTGAACGAGCCGCCGAACAGCCCAACCCGCATGCCGGGCTCGACATGCGGCATCTTCAGATAGGCGGTGGCGATGCCGGTTTCGTTCACTTACGGGCGAACCTGACCGCTGCCGCGCACCCGGTACTTGAACGAGGTCAGCTGCTCGACGCCGACCGGTCCGCGCGCATGCATCTTGCCGGTGGCGATACCGATCTCGCCGCCCATGCCGAACTCGCCGCCATCGGCAAACTGGGTCGAGGCATTGTGCAGCAGGATGGCCGAATCGATTTCGGCAAAAAACCGCTCGACCACGGCCGTATCCTGCGCGATCACCGCTTCCGTATGAGAGGACGACCAACGGGAAATATGCTCGATCGCACCCGAAATGCCATCGACCAGCGCAACGGAGATGATGGCGTCAAGATATTCGGTCGCCCAGTCCTCTTCGCTCGCCGCGATCAGGCCCGGCATCATCGCCCTCAGTTCGTCGCAAGCCCTGACTTCGCAACCCGCATCCAGCAGCGCCGTCAAAAGCGGCTCGACGAAGCGATCCTTCGCGGCCCGGTCGATCAGCAGGGTTTCGGCCGCGCCGCAAATGCCGGTGCGGCGCATCTTGGCGTTGACGACGATCTTCCTGGCCATCTCCAGATCGGCCGATTTATCGACATAGACATGGCACACGCCCTCGAGATGGGCGAAGACCGGAACCCGCGCTTCGTTTTGAACGCGCGCGACAAGGCTCTTGCCGCCGCGCGGCACAATGACGTCGATGGCGCCGCCGAGACCGGTCAGCATCGCGCCGACGGCGGAGCGATCGGCAACCGGCACCATCTGGATCGCATGCTCGGGAAGTCCGGCATCCTTCAGGCCTTGCACGAGGCAGGAATGAATAGCCTGCGATGAATTTAGGCTGTCGGAACCGCCACGCAGGATGACGGCATTGCCGGCCTTGAGGCACAGCGCGCCCGCATCGGCGGTCACATTGGGGCGGCTTTCATAGATGACACCGATCACGCCAAGCGGCGTGCGCACCCGCTCGATATGCAGCCCGTTCGGCCGGTCCCATTCCGAAATGATATCGCCGACCGGATCAGGCAGATCGGCGATGGCGCGGATGGCGTTGGCCATATCGAGCACGCGGCTTTCCGTCAGCGTCAGGCGATCGAGGAAGGAGGCAGCAACCCCGGTCTCGCGGGCATTTTCGAGATCGAGCGCATTGGCGGCGAGAATCTCGTTCTTGCGGGCGACGATGGCGCTCGCCATGCTGACGAGGGCGGCATGCTTGCGCTCCGCCGATGCGACGGCTAATGGCCGGCTGGCGGCGCGGGCCTGACGGCCGATGACGGCCATGATTTCCTGGATTTCCTTTTTGCGCGCATCATCAAGCATGAGCGTCACTCCTCTGCGATTGGACATCGCGCCGTGCCGCGGTCATGACCATATCGTCGCGATGAACCATAGCCGCACGCCCGGCGTAACCGAGGATAACAGCGATTTCCGCCGATTTGCGTCCCGCGATCTGCCGGGCCTCGTCGGCATCATAACCGGCAAGCCCGCGGGCGATCTCGCGTCCCTCCACGCCGATGATCGCGATCGTGTCGCCCCGGCTGAAGGAACCTGTCACCTGCCGCACGCCTGCCGGAAGCAGACTCTTGCCGGAACCGAGGGCATGTTCCGCCCCCGCATCGATCGTGATGCTGCCCGCCGGCAGCAACTGCCCGGCGATCCATGTCTTGCGCGCCGTCACCGGCGAGGCCGAGGGCGCAAACCAGGAGGATCGCGCCCCTTCCGCAATCGCCTGTAGCGGACGGTCCGTCTTGCCCGAGGCGATGATCATGGCGCAGCCGGCGACGGTAGCGATCTTGCCGGCATCGATCTTGGTGCGCATGCCGCCGCGTGACAATTCCGACGCGGCCCCCCCGGCCATGGCCTCGATCTCGGCAGTAATGGCGGGAATGGTTTCGAGAAAGCGCGCGTCGGGATCGAGATGTGGCGGGGCCGTATAAAGCCCGTCGATATCCGACAGCAGCACCAAAAGATCGGCGCCCGTCATGGTCGCGACGCGGGCCGCCAGCCGGTCATTGTCGCCATAGCGGATTTCCGATGTCGCGACGGTGTCGTTTTCGTTGATGATCGGCACCGCGCCGATCTTCAGAAGCTGGCTAATGGTGGCGCGGGCATTGAGATAACGGCGGCGCTCCTCGGTATCGCCGAGCGTCAACAGGATCTGACCGGCAACGATACCATCGGTCGAAAGGCTCTCCGACCAGGCGCGGGCAAGAGCAATCTGCCCCACGGCCGCAGCGGCCTGGCTTTCCTCCAGCTTCAGCGCGCCGGACGGCAGATCAAGCACGCTACGTCCGAGCGCGATGGCGCCGGAGGAAACGACAAGCACGTCGATCCCTCTGGCCTTCAGCGCGGCTATATCCGCACACATGCCAGCACGCCCTTGTGTCTTCAGGCCTG
>JAVBSF010000316.1:0-6854 GCA_031556925.1 Pararhizobium sp. | reverse complement strand
GCGCGCTGGACGGATAAAGACGTACAGCGGGTGGACGAACAGCTCGGTTTCAGCGGACGCATCGCCCGCGATGGCTGGGTGGAAAGTGCAAAGGCCCTGATCAAGGGCTGACGAAATTTCGGGCGGGGTCTGCCAAGGGCTTTTCCCATAAAGGTTGTCATAACCTTCGATTATCGGTCTGTGGCTTGAGAGGCGGCAGACGAAGGACAGGATTGAGTGCTAAGATGGCAAAGCTGAAAGTCGACGGAAAAGAGATCGAAGTTCCGGATCATTTCACGCTGCTCCAGGCGTGTGAGGAAGCCGGCGCTGAAGTTCCGCGCTTCTGTTTCCATGAGCGGCTGTCGGTTGCCGGTAACTGCCGCATGTGTCTGATCGAGGTGAAGGGCGGGCCGCCGAAGCCGGCCGCTTCCTGCGCCATGGGCGTGCGCGACCTGCGTCCCGGCCCGAACGGCGAAGCGCCTGAAGTCTTCACGACCACGCCGATGGTCAAAAAGGCCCGCGAAGGCGTCATGGAATTCCTGCTCATCAACCACCCGCTGGATTGCCCGATCTGCGACCAGGGTGGCGAATGCGACCTGCAGGACCAGGCCATGGCCTTCGGCGTCGACTCGACCCGCTACAACGAAAACAAGCGCGCCGTCGAAGACAAGTATATCGGCCCGCTGGTGAAGACCGTGATGAACCGCTGCATTCACTGCACGCGTTGCGTCCGCTTCACCACCGAAGTCGCAGGCATCACCGAACTCGGCCTGATCGGCCGTGGCGAAGACGCCGAGATCACCACCTCTCTCGAGCAGGCCATGACCTCCGAGCTTCAGGGCAACGTCGTTGACCTCTGCCCGGTCGGTGCGCTCACCTCCAAGCCTTACGCCTTCAACGCCCGTCCTTGGGAACTCGGCAAGACCGAATCCATCGACGTGATGGATGCTGTCGGTTCCGCGATCCGCGTCGATACTCGCGGCCGCGAAGTCATGCGCGTCATGCCGCGCGTCAATGAAGAGATCAACGAAGAGTGGATCTCCGACAAGACCCGCTTCATCTGGGACGGCCTGAAGACCCAGCGTCTGGACCGTCCTTACGTGAAGGTTGACGGCCGCCTGCGTCCGGCAAGCTGGAACGAAGCCTTCGCTGCGATCAAGTCGGCCGTTTCGAAGACCTCAGGCGAGCGCATCGGCGCCATCGCCGGCGATCTGGCTTCGGTCGAAGAAATGTTCGCGCTGAAGTCGCTGATTTCGTCGCTCGGTTCCGCAAACATCGACTGCCGTCAGGATGGCGCAGCGCTCGATCCGTCGCTCGGTCGCGCCAGCTACCTCTTCAATGCCACCATTCAGGGCATCGAACAGGCTGACGCGCTGCTGATCATCGGCGCGAACCCGCGCTTCGAAGCCTCGGTTCTCAATGCCCGCATCCGCAAGCGTTTCCGCATGGGCGGCTTCCCGATCGGCGTGATCGGCGAACAGGCTGAACTGCGTTACGAATATGACTATCTCGGCGCTGGCACCGATACGCTCGGCGATCTCGTCGCCGGCAAGGGTACTTTCGTAGACGTTCTGAAGAAGGCTGCCCGTCCGCTGATCATCGTCGGCCAAGGCGCGATTTCCGGTGCGAATGGCGCTGCCGTTCTGGCATCCGCCGCCAAGCTCGCTTCCGCCGTTGGCGCTGTTTCCGAAGAGTGGAACGGTTTCTCGGTTCTGCACACCGCAGCCTCGCGCGTCGGTGGTCTCGATCTCGGCTTCGTGCCGGGCGAGGGGGGCAAATCTGCCGCTGACATGCTGACCGGCACGGACGTTCTGTTCCTGCTCGGCGCTGACGAACTGGATTTCTCCGGCAAGACCGCAGGCTTCACGGTTTACATCGGCTCGCATGGCGACAACGGTGCCCACGGCGCCGACGTCATCCTGCCGGGTGCGACCTACACCGAAAAGTCGGGCATCTGGGTCAACACCGAAGGCCGCGTCCAGATGGGCAACCGCGCCGGCTTCGCACCGGGCGATGCCCGCGAAGACTGGGCGATCCTGCGTGCGCTGTCCGACGTGCTCGGCAAGCGCCTGCCGTTTGATTCGCTTGGACAATTGCGCGCCAAGCTCTACGAAGAGCACCCGCATTTCGCCGATGTCGACGCAATCTTCGCCGGCACGCCGGGCGAAATCGAGGCTCTCGGGCAAAAAGCAGGGAAGATGACCAAATCGGCGTTTGCGTCTCCGGTCAAAGACTTCTATTTGACGAACCCGATAGCACGCGCGTCCGCCGTCATGGCCGAATGTTCGGCCCTGGCACGCAACAACTTCAAAGCTGCGGCGGAATGAGCGCGGGGGAATAAGAGATCATGGACGCATTCATTTCGACCTACGTTTGGCCAGGCATCATCATGGTCGCCCAGTCGCTTCTGCTTCTGGTCGCGCTCCTGCTGTTCATCGCCTACATTCTGCTCGCCGACCGCAAGATCTGGGCCGCCGTGCAGATGCGCCGTGGACCTAACGTGGTAGGCCCGTGGGGACTTTTCCAGTCCTTCGCCGATCTTTTGAAGTTCGTCTTCAAGGAGCCGGTCATTCCGGCAAGCTCCAACAAGACGTTGTTCCTGTTGGCGCCGCTGGTTTCCGTGACTTTGGCGCTCGCCGCCTGGGCGGTTATCCCGCTCAACGAAAACTGGGTGATGGCGAACATCAATGTCGGCATCCTCTATGTTCTGGCGATTTCCTCGCTCGAAGTTTACGGCGTCATCATCGGCGGTTGGGCATCGAACTCCAAGTATCCGTTCCTCTCGGCGCTGCGCTCGGCGGCGCAGATGGTGTCCTACGAAGTCTCGATCGGCTTCGTCATCGTCACCGTCCTGCTCTGCGTCGGTTCGCTGAACCTGACGGACATCGTCAATTCGCAACGTGACGGCCTCGGCACGATGATGGGCCTTCCGGGCTCGTTCCTCGACTGGTACTGGCTGCCGCTGTTCCCGATGTTCATCATCTTCTTCATCTCGGCGCTGGCTGAAACCAACCGTCCGCCCTTCGACCTGGTCGAAGCGGAATCGGAACTGGTTGCCGGCTTCATGGTCGAATACGGCTCCACCCCGTACATGATGTTCATGCTCGGCGAATATGCGGCCATCTGCCTGATGTGCTCGCTGACGACGATCCTGTTCCTCGGCGGCTGGCTGCCTCCGGTTGACGTCTGGTTCCTGAACTGGGTACCGGGTATCGTCTGGTTCATCATCAAGGCGTCGCTGGTGTTCTTCATGTTCGCGATGGTGAAGGCCTTCGTGCCGCGCTACCGCTACGACCAGCTGATGCGTCTGGGTTGGAAGGTCTTCCTGCCGATCTCGATCGCCATGGTCTTTATTGTTGCAGTCACGTTGAAGCTGGTGGTGTGGGCCTGATGTCCGCGCTCGGTTTCTCGTCAATCGCCGGTTCCTCCCAGGCCGGCACGTTTGGAGGTTGATGATGGCAAGTCTTACGCAAGCCGTCAGTTCGCTGTTCCTCAAGGAATTCGTGGGCGCTTTCTTTCTGTCGATGCGCTATTTCTTCGCGCCGAAGGCAACGGTGAACTATCCCTTCGAAAAGGGACCGGTCAGCCCGCGTTTCCGTGGTGAGCATGCGCTGCGCCGCTATCCCAACGGTGAAGAGCGTTGCATCGCCTGCAAGCTGTGCGAGGCGATCTGTCCTGCCCAGGCGATCACCATCGAAGCCGGCCCGCGCCGCAACGATGGTACCCGCCGCACGGTTCGCTACGATATCGACATGGTGAAGTGCATCTATTGCGGCTTCTGCCAGGAGGCATGCCCGGTCGATGCGATCGTCGAAGGCCCGAACTTCGAGTTCTCTACCGAGACGCGCGAAGAACTGTACTACGACAAGGAGCGACTGCTCGCGAACGGCGACCGTTGGGAGCGCGAAATCGCTCGCAACATCGCGATGGACTCGCCTTACCGCTGAGCCCTTTCTGACATGAGCCCGCCTGATCAGGCGGGTTTCAAACAGGTTTTGGGGCATGCTTCAGGTATGCCCGTGGCTGGAGCGGCAAGAGCCGCCTCCGGCCAAAGACGAAAAAGGCACCGATCATGGGTCTGCAGGCTCTGTTTTTCTATCTCTTCGCCTTCGTCGCAGTGGCGTCGGCTTTCATGGTGATCTCGGCCAGGAACCCGGTTTACTCCGTGTTGTTCCTGATCCTGACGTTCTTCAACGCCGCCGGTCTCTTCCTGCTGACCGGCGCCGAGTTCCTCGCCATGATCCTGCTGGTCGTCTATATCGGCGCTGTCGCGGTTCTCTTCCTCTTCGTTGTGATGATGCTCGATATCGACTTCACGCAGCTCAGGGCAGGGGTGCTTGAATATGCGCCGGTCGGTGCGCTGATCGGCCTCATCCTCGCGGCCGAGCTGATCATCGTCATAGGCGGCAGCACTTTCTCGCCGGAAATCGCCAAGTCGATCTCGATGCCGATCCCGGCCGTCACGGAGCGCACCAACACCGCCGCCCTCGGCGACGTGCTCTACACCCACTACGTTTATTTCTTCCAGATCGCCGGCCTGGTGCTTCTGGTCGCCATGATCGGCGCAATCGTGCTGACGCTGCGTCACCGCGAAAACATCAAGCGCCAGAATATCCCAGCACAGGTCGCCCGTTCGCCCGAGACCGCCGTCGAGGTGGTCAAGGTGAAGTCGGGCCAGGGCCTATAATACGGACGCGAGGTCAAGGAACTCATCATGGAAATCGGTATTTCCCATTATCTGACCGTCAGCGCCATTCTATTTATGCTCGGCGTCTTCGGCATCTTTCTCAACCGGAAGAACGTCATCATCATCCTGATGTCGGTCGAACTCATTCTGCTTGCGGTCAACATCAACATGGTCGCCTTCTCGTCGTTCCTCAACGACATCACCGGCCAGGTGTTTGCCCTGTTCATTCTGACCGTCGCGGCCGCGGAAGCCGCGATCGGCCTTGCAATTCTCGTCGTCTTCTACCGCAACCGCGGTTCCATCGCGGTTGAAGACGTCAACATGATGAAGGGCTGACCGGGCCATGGATACGCTTATCAAAGCCATCGTCTTTCTGCCGCTGATCGGCTTCCTGATTGCAGGCCTGTTCGGCACGGCGATTGGCGCCAAGGCATCCGAATATGTCACCACCGGCTTCATGATGGTCGTGGCCGTGCTGTCGTGGATCGTCTTCTTCCACGTTGCGCTCGGCGAAACCGAGATGATCCGCGTCAGCGTCCTGCGTTGGGTGCAGTCCGGCGGCTTCGACAGCGAATGGGCGTTCCGCGTCGATACGCTGACGGCCGTTATGTTCGTGGTCGTCAACACGGTATCGTGCCTGGTTCACCTCTATTCGATCGGCTACATGCACCACGATCCGCATCGGCCGCGCTTCTTCGCATACCTGTCGCTGTTCACCTTCGCGATGTTGATGCTGATCACCTCCGACAACCTGCTGCAGATGTTCTTCGGCTGGGAAGGCGTGGGTCTGGCGTCCTATCTGCTGATCGGCTTCTGGTACAAGAAGCCGTCCGCTTCGGCCGCCGCCATGAAGGCCTTCATCGTCAACCGCGTCGGCGACTTCGGCTTCATTCTCGGCATCTTCGGCGTGTTCGTGCTGTTCGGCTCGGTCAGCTTCGAAACGATCTTTGCCGCGACATCATCCTATTTGCCGCATGAAGGCGCCGCCGAAGGCGGAGAGGCTGTCCTGACCTTCCTCGGCATGCATCTCGACAAGGGCCATGCGGTCACCGCCGTCTGCCTGCTGCTCTTCATGGGCGCGATGGGCAAGTCGGCGCAGTTCCTGCTGCACACCTGGCTTCCGGACGCCATGGAAGGCCCGACCCCGGTCTCGGCGCTCATTCACGCCGCGACCATGGTCACTGCCGGCGTCTTCCTCGTCGCCCGCATGTCGCCGCTGTTCGAATTGTCCCATACGGCGCTCACCGTCGTGACCGTCGTCGGTGCGATCACCGCCTTCTTCGCGGCGACAGTCGGCCTCGTGCAGAACGATATCAAGCGCGTTATCGCCTATTCGACCTGCTCGCAGCTCGGCTATATGTTCGTGGCGCTCGGCGTCGGCGCCTATGGCGCGGCGATCTTCCACCTGTTCACGCATGCCTTCTTCAAGGCGCTGCTGTTCTTGTGCGCCGGCTCGGTCATCCATGCCGTCGATGGCGAGCAGGATATGCGCTACATGGGCGGCCTTCGTCCGCACATCAAATGGACCTATGCGATGATGATGATCGGCACGTTCGCGATCACCGGCGTCGGCATTCCGTTCACGCCGTTCGGTCTCGCGGGTTTCTTCTCCAAGGACGTGATCATCGAATCCGCCTATGCCGCCCATTCGTCGGTCAGCGGCTTCGCCTTCACGCTTTTGGTGATCGCGGCCATGTTCACGAGCTTCTATTCGTGGCGCCTCATTTTCATGACCTTCTTCGGCAAGCCGCGCGCTTCCCACGAGGTCATGCATCACGTCCATGAATCGCCGATGGTTATGCTCCTGCCGCTGTTCATTCTGGCTGTCGGTGCGGTTTTCGCCGGCTTCCTCGGCGAAGGTTACTTCTTCGGTCACGAATATGCCGAGTTCTGGCAGGGTGCATTGTTCACCGGCCCGGAAAACGAAATCCTCGAGCATTTCCATCACGTACCGGCTTGGGTGAAGCTCAGCCCGTTCATCGCGATGGTCCTCGGTTTCGTCACCGCCTGGTATATGTACATCGCTTCGCCGCAGACGCCGAAATATCTGGCCGAACAGCATCGCGGTCTCTACCAGTTCCTGCTCAACAAGTGGTACTTCGACGAACTCTATGACTTCCTGTTCGTGCGCAGCGCCAAGTGGCTCGGCACCTTCTTGTGGAAGGAAGGCGACGGCAGGATCATCGAT
>JAVBSF010000435.1:0-4935 GCA_031556925.1 Pararhizobium sp. | reverse complement strand
GATCGCGAAGTGCTCGCTGCCTATGGCAAGTCGCAGGCCGCCGCCGGCCAGCTGGAACAGGCTCTGAACACGATCACCCGCGCCCAGACGCCGGATCGGCCCGACTGGAAGCTGAAATCGGCCGAAGGCGCCATTCTCGATCAGCTCGGCCGTTCCGCCGAAGCGCGCCAGAAATATCGCGACGCGCTCGATATCCAGCCGAACGAACCCTCGGTGCTCTCCAATCTCGGCATGTCCTATCTCCTGGCAAAAGATTTGAGAACCGCCGAAACCTATCTCCGCTCCGCCGCCAGCCAGCCGGGCGCCGATAGCGGCGTGCGCCAGAACCTGGCGCTGGCCGTCGGCCTGCAGGGCCGCTTCCAGGAGGCGGAAGACATCGCCCGCCGCGAGCTGTCGCCGGATCAGGCCGAAGCCAACGTCGCCTATCTGCGCTCGATGCTCTCCCAGCAGAACGCCTGGCAGAAGCTTGCCAAGGACGACAAGGGCGCGGCCGGCGCGGCCGATAAAGGCACCAACTGAGGCTTGCGCTTTCGACGAGATGGAAACGCCCTGCTGCGGCTTCGCGGCAGGGCGTTTTGCCGTTCTGAACGCTGTCATTGCTCTCGACGGATGAGACGGAATGATAGCGCGGCCACCCCATGCCTTGTCGGGCATCTCGCCTTGAAGGAAGAGATTTCCGCAGCAAAAAGAAAACCTGATACGACAGCTTAAAACTTGTCGGAAACCTGTATCCCGGCCGGACCGAGAATAACGGCGACCAGAACCGGCAGGAAGAACAGGATCATCGGCACGGTCAGTTTCGGCGGTAGCGCCGCCGCTTTCTTTTCGGCTTCGTTCATACGCTGGTCGCGGCTCTCCTGCGCCAGAACGCGCAGCGCCTGCGCGATCGGCGTGCCGTAGCGGTCGGCCTGGATCAGCGCCTGCATGACGGATTTCACGTCGTCGAGGCCGGTACGCACACCGAGGTTTTCGAGCGCCACACGCCGGTCGGGCAGGAACGAAAGCTCCGCCGTGGTCAGTACCAGTTCTTCGGCGAGCGCCGTGGATTGCGCGGCGATTTCATCGGCCACGCGGCGCATGGCAAGCTCCATCGAAATCCCCGATTCCACGCAGATGAGCAACAGGTCGAGCGCGTCGGGCCATGCGCGGCGAATGGAGTGCTGGCGCTTGCTGACCGCATTGGAAATGAAGATGTTCGGCGCATAAAAGCCCAGATAGGCCGAGCCGATGACGGCGAGAATGCGCATCGGCATCGGCTTGGTGCCGAGATAGCCGAGGCCGAAAACCATGAAGGCTCCGATTGCAAGAAAGACGAAGGGCAGGCAGAAGCGCGCGAAGAGAAAGGTGTTCAGCGCGTTCTGCGAGCGGTAGCCGGCGGATTTCAGCCGGTTGACGGTGTTGTCGTCGACCAGGGCTTTGCGCAGGTTGAGCCGGTCGACGACCTGGCGCACGGACGTATTGTTCTTTGTCCTGAGCGATGCCTTGCCGCTGCCTTCGGCATTGAGCCGGGCGCGCTCGCGTGCGCGGATCTGGTCGCGTTCGGTCGCGACCGTCTTCATGCGCTTGCCGAGATCGCCGCGCTCCAGAAACGGAACCGCCAGCGAGTAGAATGTCGCCAGCACCGCAACCGACACCAGTACGGCGACGATCACATTCGGGTCGGTCAGGGTGCCGATCAAATCTTCGCTCATGCCGAACCTACCTTCTTATCCGCGTTAGAGCATTTCCAGGAAAAGTGCGAAGCGGTTTTCCGTCCGGAAATGCGTAAAAACAAATTGCTAGAGCGTTTTCGCGATTCGAAGAAAAGCGGAAGCGCTCTAGATGTCGAAATTGATCATGTTGCGCATGACCCAGATGCCGATGCTCATCCAGAAGGCGGAAACGCCCATGATGATGTGTCCACGCGGATCGGTGAACAGGATCAGCATGTATTCCGGAGACGTCATGTAGACGAGGCCGGCGACGATGAAGGGCAGGGCGCCGATGATGGCGGCCGAGGCCTTGGCCTCCATGGACAGCGCCTGCACCTTGGCCTTCATCTTCTTGCGCTCGCGCAGAACCTTGCTGAGATTGCCGATCGCTTCCGAAAGGTTGCCGCCGGCCTGCGCCTGAATGGCGATGACGATGGCGAAGAAGTTCACTTCCGGCAGCGGAACGGTATTGATCATGCGGGCGCAGGCCTCGGGAATGTTGAGGCCCACTTGCTGCGCTTCGATGATGCGCTTGAATTCGGTCTTGACCGGCTCCTGCCCGTCATTGGCGATCAACCGGACGGCGTCGTTGAGCGGCAGGCCCGATTTGATCGAGCGCACCATGACGTCGAGCGCATTGGGGAACTCGTCGAGAAACTGTTTGCAGCGGCGCTTGATCAGGAAGTTGACGATCCAGCGCGGTAGACCGGCCATCGAAATCAGGGTCAATCCGCCAACGATGGGCAGCATGGCCCCGGCAATGAACGACAGCAGGCCGATGACGAGGGCCAGCACGACACTCAGCATGTAGAACTGACTGACGCTGATGCCGAGACCCGCCTGCACCAGCCGCATCTTCATGTTCGGCGCCTGCTTGGCGGTTTTTTCCTGTTGCTTCTTCTCAAGCTCCTTGAGCGAATCCTGCACGGATTTGCGCCGCTTGGACATCTCGGTCATGCGGTCGCGGGCGGCCTTGACGCTCACCCGGTCGGCCTCGCTTGCCGCGACCTTGCGCACCCGGCTTTCGGCCTTCTTTTCGGTCTCGATCCGGGAAAACATCAAACCATAGGCAAGCCCGGCGGTCGAAACGGCCGCAAGGGCGGCGATCGCCAGCACCATGATGTCGATCCCGAACATGGCGATCAATCCTTTTCCATGGCGTCGAGGGTCGCGGCCAGGCGCTTGTCCTCGTTGAAGTAGCGGGCGCGTTCCCAGAAATGCGGTCGCCCGATGCCGGTCGACTTGTGGCGGCCGATGATGCGGCCGTTGGCGTCTTCGCCTTCGATTTCGTAGCGCATCAGATCCTGGGTGATGATCACATCGCCTTCCATGCCGATCACCTCGCTGACATGGGTGATGCGGCGCGAACCGTCGCGCAGGCGGGCCGCCTGGATGATGACGTCGATCGAGCCGGCGATGATCTCGCGCACGGTCTTGGCCGGCAGGGTATAGCCGCCCATGGCGATCATCGATTCCATACGGCTGAGGCATTCGCGCGGCGTGTTGGCGTGGATGGTGCCCATCGAGCCGTCGTGACCGGTGTTCATTGCTTGCAGCAGGTCGAAGACCTCCGGTCCGCGCACTTCGCCGACGATGATGCGTTCGGGGCGCATACGCAGGCAGTTCTTGATGAGATCGCGCATAGTGATCTCGCCTTCGCCCTCGATGTTCGGCGGGCGGGTTTCGAGGCGCACGACATGCGGCTGCTGCAGCTGCAGTTCGGCCGTGTCCTCGCAGGTGATGACCCGCTCGTCGGCATCGATGAAGCCGGTCAGGCAGTTCAGAAGCGTGGTTTTACCCGAGCCCGTACCGCCGGAGATGACGACGTTGCAGCGCACGCGGCCGATGATCTGCAGAAGAACCGCGCCTTCCGGCGTGATCGCGCCGAACTTGACGAGCTGGTCGAGCTTCAGCTTGTCCTTCTTGAACTTGCGGATCGTGAGCGCGGTGCCGTCGATGGCGAGCGGCGGGGCGATCACGTTGACGCGGGAGCCGTCTTGCAGGCGGGCGTCGCAGATCGGCGAGCTCTCGTCGACACGGCGGCCGACCTGGCTGACGATGCGCTGGCAGATCGAGAGCAACTGCGCATTGTCGCGGAAGCGGACTTCCGATTCGATGGTCTTGCCGCCGACTTCGATGAAGGTCTGGCCCGCGCCGTTGACCATGATGTCGGCGATGTCGTCGCGGGCGAGCAGCGGTTCCAGCGGACCGTAGCCGAGAACGTCGTTGCAGATGTCCTCCAGCAGCTCTTCCTGCTCGGAGATCGACATCGCGAAGTTCTTGATGGTGATGATATCGTTGACGATATCGCGAATTTCCTCGCGCGCGCTTTCGTTGTCGAGCTTGGCGAGCTGCGACAGGTCGATCGTGTCGATGAGCGCGGAAAACACCTGGCTCTTGGTGTCGTAATAATCTTCGGTACGGGCCGGGCGGCGGCGGGGGGGCGCCGGTTGTGGGCGAGCGGGGGTGACGGCGCGCTCGGGCTCGGCGAGCACCGGGGTTGCCGCCGGTTTTTCCGCCGTCGCGACAGCGGCAGCCGTCACGGCAGGCGCAGGGGCGTTCACGCCTGCCTTTCCAAAACCTTCGTTTCCGCGTTTCCCAAACATGCTCTCAATCCGCTCTTCGTTCCGCAGCCCCGGCGCTCATTTGACGCCGCGCGGCGCATTTCTTCCGGCCGGATGTTCCGGCGTGTTTACTTGCGACCGAGCAGGCCCAGCATCTTGCCGAGGCCGCCCTTCTTCGCCTTCTTCACTTCGGCCCGGCCTGTCACCAGATGCGCCAGCTGTGACAGGGTTTCGGCGACGGGGGCCTTCTTGTCGATTTCGGCGATCATGCGGCCGCTGTTGGCGGCATTGCCGAACAGCACCGCATCGAACGGGATGATGGCCACCGGCTCGATTTCCAGCGAATCGCAGAAATCGCCGGGCGTGATTTCCGGCCGCTTGGGCATCCCCACCTGGTTCAGCACCAGATGCGGCGTCTTGTCGTTGGGCCGAAGCTTCTTCAGGCAGTCGAACAGGTTCTTGGCATTGCGCAGGTTGGCGAGATCCGGCACGGCCGTCACCACCACCTCATCGGCTTCGGACAGCACGTTGCGCGTCCATTCCGACCACTGGTGCGGCACGTCGAGCACCGAGACCGGGGCGTTGCGCTGGAGCAGTTCCGTCAGCGGCTGGAAGGCGGCCGGATCGAAATCATAGGCCCGGTCGAGCATCGACGGAGCCGCCAGCAGCGACAGCCGCTC
>JAVBSF010000376.1:0-16543 GCA_031556925.1 Pararhizobium sp. | reverse complement strand
CAAGATCGAGATCCTTCGCGGCCTTGAGCGCCGCTCGCGCACAGACCCCAAGGCTTTCCCCCGGAACCCGCAGGACGAGCAGGGCGCCAACGCCGCGACCGACGCGCTGCGGTTCGTGGCAGACGAGAACGATTTCGACGTCGTGCTCTCGCTGAACGCGGAAGCCAAGGATGGTGAGCGCGTTCTGTTCAACGTCGAGCTCTCCTACGGCGGTGTTTTCCGTGTTGCCGGCTTCCCGCAGGAACACATGCTGCCGCTGCTCTTCATCGAGTGCCCGCGCCTGCTCTTCCCCTTTGCGCGTCAGATCGTTGCCGACGCGACCCGCAACGGCGGCTTCCCGCCGCTGATGATCGACCCGATCGATTTCGCGCAGATGTTCACCCAGCGCATGGCCGAGGAAAAGGTACGCGCCCAGGTTTCCGGCGCGCCCAACTGATAGCGCCTTCCGGCACGTCATGAAAAATGCCCGGTTCTCGCGAGCCGGGCATTTTTTATTGCGATCCAACCTGTCTTAAAGCGCTTGCGCATTTCCGGACGGAAAACCGCTTCGCACTTTTCCTGGAAATGCCCTATCGGGATTCGCCATAGCGGCCCCAGATTGCCTTGGCGCCCATTTTGCTGACAAGGGCCGTGTGGGCGGCGCGCTCTTCGTCGCTCAGCCGCGAGCCAAGCGGGCGAGGCCTCTGGCCGATGGCGATCACGGTATCGTCGTTTTCACGCTCGCCACCACGGGTCTCGTTATTCGACAGGCCAAGTGCGGCCTGCCGGCCGCCGATCATCTCGATATAGACTTCGGCCAGCAATTCGGAGTCGAGCAGCGCTCCGTGCTTGGTACGGTGAGCGTTGTCGATGCCATAGCGGCGGCAGAGGGCATCGAGCGAGTTCGGACCCATCGGGTTCTTGCGGCGGGCAAGTGCCAACGTATCCGTCACCATATCGGGCAGGATCGGCGGCTGGCCGAGCCGCGCCAGCTCAGCATTGATGAAACCCATATCGAAATTCGCGTTATGCGCCACCCAGCGGGCATCGCCGAAGAAGGTCAGCATCTCCTCAACGATATCGGCGAAGGGCGGCTTGTCCTTCAGGAACTCGTCGGTGATGCCGTGCACGGCGAGCGCATCGGGATGAACCTGCCGGTCGCCGGGATTGATATAGACATGGAAGGTGCGGCCAGTCGGGAAATGGTTGTCCAGCTCGACGCCGCCGATTTCGATAACCCGGTCGAGGCGGTTGTCGAGGCCGGTCGTTTCCGTATCGAAAATGATCTCGCGCATCGGCTCATCCTTTCCTGGGGAGGCGGTCGACCAGAGCGGCGACCTGCCGGCGGGCCGAATCAAGCCCTTCGCCCGTATCGACGATATAATCCGCCTTCGCACGTTTTTCGCTGTCCGGCATCTGCCGCGACAGGATGAGGTCGAATTTTTCCGGCGTCATCCCCGGCCTTTTCAACACGCGCTCGCGCTGGATGGCCGCATCCGCCGTCACCACGACGACCGCATCGACCCTCGCCTCGCCGCCGGTTTCGAAAAGAAGCGGGATATCGAGCACCACGACCGGCGTGCCTGCCTCCCGGTTGCGCTCGAGGAATTCCCTCTCGCGGCGGCGCACCAGCGGGTGAATGATCGCCTCGAGTTCCTTGAAGCGGCCGGGCTCGGCAGCCAGCGCTGCGGAGAGTTTCGGCCGGTCGATGCGCCCTTCGACCGTAACACCCGGAAAGGCATTCTCAACCGGCACAACCGCTTCGCCCTGATACAGATCATGCACCACCGCATCGGCATCGTTCACCGGTATGCCGAGATCGGCGAACATTTGTGCCGTGGTCGACTTGCCCATGCCGATCGATCCGGTGAGGCCGAGAACAATCATGCGTGCGCCGCCATGTCGTCGATGATCAGCTGACGCAGCGCGCTGTCCACGCGTGGGCGCTGGCCGAACCATTTTTCAAAACCGGGCGCCGCCTGATGAAGCAGCATGCCAAGACCATCGACCGTGCGCAGTCCCTGAATCTTCGCTTGTTGAAGGATCGGCGTCATCAGCGGCACATAGACGATATCGGTCACCACAGCATTGACCCTCATCGGAGAGAAATCGAATTCGGGGACCGCGCCGCCATCCATGCCGAGAGAAGTGGTGTTGACCAGCAGGCCCGCGCCGGCGAGCACTTCGGAGAGCGCATCGAGCGGCTGCGCATGGACTGCAGGGCCGAAGCGATCGGCCAGTTCCTGGGCGCGGGCCAGCGTGCGGTTCAGGACATGAATGGTCCTGACGCCGCGATCGCGCACCGACTGGATGACCGCCCGGCTCGCGCCGCCAGCACCGAGGATGACGGCCGTATCGATCCTGTCCCAGCCGGGGGCGGCCGCATCCAGATTGGCGGTGAAACCGATGCCATCCGTATTGGTGGCGTGCACCCTGCCCTCCTGCCGCCAGAGCGTGTTGGCCGCCCCGATCTCGCGGGCGACCTCGTCCGGGCGGTCGGCCAGGGCAAAGGCGGCTTCCTTGTGGGGAATGGTGACATTGCCGCCGACGAAGCCGGATTCCCCACTTTTGAGATCGGCAATGAAGCCGGGAAACTTATCCGGAGTCACTTCCTGCGTTCCGTAGCTTCCCGGAATATTCAGGCTTTTCAGCCAGTATCCATGGATCAGCGGCGAGCGCGAATGCTTGATCGGATAGCCGGCAACGAAGGCACGGTTAACAAATGTTTCACGTGAATCATCCATCGATGACACCAATTTCCCTGAGTTTCGCCAGCAAGGGCAGCATGGGCAGACCGAGGATCGTGAAATAATCGCCCTCGATGTTTTCGAACAAATGGATGCCTTCGCCTTCCAGCTGATAGGCGCCAACGCTCGTCAGCACCTTCTCCCCGACCCGCGCCAGATGACGGGCGATGAAATCGTCGCTGAGGGGACGCATGGTCAGCCGGGCCGAGGAAACGTGGCGCCAGAGAATATCGTCATCCCTGTAAAGCAAGATAGCGCTGTTGAGTTGATGGGTCTTTCCCGAGAGCGAGCGCAGATGGGCATAGGCGTCCGCCATATCCTTCGGCTTGTGATAGACCCGATCTCCCAGCGACATGGTCTGGTCCGAGCCGATCACGACGGCGCCGGGAAAATGCCGGGCGACATCCGCCGCCTTCTCCCCCGCCAGCGCCAGAGCGACCTCTTCGGGTGAGGCGCCCTCGGACTCCAACTCCGCATCAATGGCGCGCTCATCGATATCCGCCGCCTGATGACTGAAGGCGATGCCGGCATTGGCGAGCAGCATGCGCCGGAAGGGACTTGCCGAAGCGAGAACGAGAGAGGGGGAAGGGGAAGAGGTCATCGGTCAAAACCCGGAAAGATCACTTAGAAGATCGACTGCGGCTTTATCGCAGCCGCGGCCTGAGGGCAACGATGGCGGCCGCCGTCTCCTCGATCGAACGGCGGGTGACGTCGATGATCGGCCAGTTGTTGCGGGTGCAGAGCATGCGCGCATATTTCAGCTCCTCGGCGATCGTCGCGCGATCGGTATAATCTTCGGCATGAAACCCTTGCGTCGTTCCAAGCACCCGGTTCTGCCGCACCTGGGAAATCCGGTCGGCCGTGGCGATCAACCCCACAATCAATGGCCTGGTCGCTTCCATGAGTCGCTCCGGCAGGGGCACATCCGGCACGATCGGGATATTGGCGGTCTTGATGCCTCGGTTGGCGAGATAAATGCTGGTCGGCGTCTTCGAGGTGCGGCTGATGCCGATCAGCACAACATCGGCCTCGTTGAAATCGGCCGGCAACTGGCCATCATCATGATCCATGGTGAAATTCAGCGCCTCGATGCGGGCGAAATATTCCGCATTCATCACATGTTGCGCGCCGGAACGACGCCGGGATGTCGCACCCAGATAGGTCTGGAAGATGTCGATAATCGGATCGAGCACGGAAACGCAGGGGACGCCCATCTCCTTGCAGCGCTCATCTATGAGATCGGAAAGCTCGCGATCGACAATCGTATAGAGAACGATGCCGGGCGCGCCATCGACGGCTTCGAGAACCTGCATCAGCTGCTTTCGCGTGCGAATCAGCGGATAGACGTGTTCGAGCGCGTGAGAGGCCTGGAACTGCGCGGCGGCGGCTCGGCCGGCGGCGATCAGTGTTTCCCCGGTCGAATCGGAGATCAGATGCAGGTGAAAATAGTTTTTCTGGTTCTCCACGCTATTCTCCGGGGCTTGTTGATAAAGCGGGACAAAAACAGGTAAGGGCGGGCGCCGTCCGAAGGCAAGGGGAAAACCCGCGACTTATTCACAATTGACGCAACGGCGAATTTCCGATTCCGGAGCATGTGGAGAAGACTCATGCCGATGGCAAAGTGTCACGCCTGTTCACAGCCTGTCCACAGACGAGGTTTTATCGAGGCAAACGACAATTCTCTGAAACAAAAGAGATTTTTTCGATATCCGCGACAGTTTTCCCAAACATGCGATTTTTATCCCGTCGAAAGATGTCACCGGAACGGATGTGGACTGTCGGTGGACGGATTTTAATCCTTGATAGTCACCGACTCTAAGAAATAGAAACCTTCTCAATAGGTTTTCTTTTAAGTTGGAGTGATCGGACGTGACTGTGCAAGACCGCAAAATTCTGCGGGTATTGAAAGGAGAAACGCTCTCTCCTCCCCCCGTCTGGTTGATGCGCCAGGCCGGCCGTTACCTTCCCGAATATCGAAAGACCCGTCAGCAGGCGGGAAGTTTTCTTGATCTCTGTTACACGCCGGATCTGGCTGTTGAAGTCACGCTTCAGCCGATCCGGCGTTACGGTTTCGATGCGGCGATCCTGTTTTCCGATATTCTGGTGATCCCCGATGCCCTGAAGCGCAATGTCCGCTTTGAGGAAGGCCATGGGCCACGCATGGATCCGATCGACGCGGACGGAATTGCCGCGCTCGATCCTTCCATCGTTTCGGCCCATCTGAAGCCGGTGATCGAGACGGTTTCAAAATTGCGCCAGGCGCTGCCGGCGGAAACGACGCTTCTTGGTTTTTGCGGCGCGCCCTGGACGGTGGCGACCTATATGATCGCCGGTCACGGAACGCCGGATCAGGCCCCTGCCCGCCTTTTTGCCTATCGTCATCCCGAAGCCTTCGATCGCCTGCTGTCACTGCTGGCGGATGTGTCGGCGGATTATCTGGTCGAACAGATCGATGCCGGCGCCGATGCGGTGCAGATCTTCGATTCCTGGGCCGGTGTGCTCGGCGAGGAGGAGTTCGAACGGTATGCCGTGCGTCCGGTTCGGCGGATGATCGACAGTGTGCGGGCGCGCAGGCCGCAGGCGCGGATCATTGCCTTTGCCAAGGGTGCGGGCGTTCTTCTGAAAACCTACCGGCAGAAGACCGGCGCCGACGCGATCGGCCTCGACTGGTCGGTGCCGCTCGCCTTTGCGGCCGAGCTGCAGAAGGATGGTCCGGTTCAGGGCAATCTCGATCCGATGCGCGTCGTTGCCGGCGGCGTGGCGCTCGACGAGGGCATAGACCGTATTCTCAACGCGCTCGGCAACGGCCCGCTGATCTTCAACCTCGGCCACGGTATCACGCCCCAGGCGGATCCGCAGCATGTGACGCAGCTTCTCAAGCGAGTGCGCGGAGAAAGAGCGTGAGCGGCGAGCGGCAGACTGACAGGGAGCCGGGCCGGCGAGCGCGAGCCCGCGCCTTCATTGCCATCGGCATTTTTGTAGCGCTGCTTGCCGGCCTGTTCCTGTCGCGGCCGGACAATCTCTATCTCTGGATCAAGGCGCTGCACATCATCGCCGTGATGTCCTGGATGGCGGCCCTTCTCTATATGCCCCGGCTGTTCATCTATCACACCGATGCCGAACCGGGATCGGAGCAATCCGAGACCTTCAAGATGATGGAGCAGCGTCTGCTCAAGGTCATCATGAACCCGGCGATGATGATTTCTTGGGGGCTCGGCCTTTATCTTGCCTGGAGTGTCTATCGTTTTCAGGGTGGCTGGTTGCATGCCAAGCTGCTGTTCGTGGTGCTCCTGACTGGCGTCCATATGATGTTCAGCCGAGCGGTGCGCCAGTTCGCGCGGGATGAAAACACCAGAAGCGCCCGCTACTGGCGGCTTATGAACGAGGCGCCGACCGTGCTGATGATCGCAATCGTCATCATGGCCGTGGTGAAACCTTTCTGAAGGGTTAGGCATTCTGCCGATGAAATTACGGTTAAATCCCACAGGCCCCTTGCGGCTCACCGACTGAATCGCTATTTTCGCGTCATCTCATCTTTCGTGGCATGTGTAAAAGAGACGAGCCTGCCCCTTCTCGCGCGGCTCCCCTTACCTGAAGCACGCCGACCTTCCATTCCGAACTGCTAAGTGTGGTCCCCCTTCATGGCTGAAATGAAGCTACAAGATCTTAAGAACAAAACCGCGACCGATCTGCTCGCCTTTGCCGAATCGCTCGAGGTGGAAAACGCCAGCGTCATGCGCAAGCAGGAGCTGATGTTCGCCATCCTCAAGATGCTGGCGAGCCAGGATGTCGAAATTATCGGCGAAGGCGTGGTTGAAGTTCTGCAGGACGGTTTCGGCTTCCTTCGTTCCGCCAATGCCAACTATCTGCCGGGTCCGGACGACATTTACATCTCGCCCTCGCAGATCCGCCGTTTCTCTCTGAAGACCGGCGACACGGTCGAAGGGCCGATCCGGGGTCCGAAGGAAGGCGAACGCTACTTCGCGCTCTTGAAGGTCAACACGATCAATTTCGAAGATCCGGAAAAAATCCGCCACAAGGTTCACTTCGACAACCTGACACCGCTCTATCCGAACGAGCGCTTCAAGATGGAGCTGGAGATCCCGACCTCGAAGGATCTTTCCGCCCGCGTCATCGATTTGATCGCCCCGCTCGGTAAGGGCCAGCGCGGCCTGATCGTCGCGCCCCCCCGCACGGGTAAGACCGTTCTTCTGCAGAACATCGCCCATTCGATCACCGCAAACCATCCGGAATGTTATCTGATCGTTCTCCTGATTGACGAGCGTCCGGAAGAAGTCACGGACATGCAGCGCTCGGTCAAGGGCGAGGTTGTTTCCTCGACCTTTGATGAACCGGCCACCCGCCACGTTCAGGTCGCCGAAATGGTGATCGAAAAGGCAAAGCGTCTGGTGGAGCACGGCCGCGACGTCGTCATCCTGCTCGATTCCATCACCCGCCTCGGCCGCGCCTATAACACCGTCGTTCCGTCGTCGGGCAAGGTTCTGACCGGTGGCGTCGATGCCAATGCCCTACAGCGCCCGAAGCGCTTTTTCGGCGCTGCCCGCAATATCGAGGAAGGCGGTTCGCTGACGATCATCGCCACCGCCCTGATCGACACCGGCAGCCGCATGGACGAAGTGATCTTCGAAGAGTTCAAGGGCACCGGCAACTCGGAAATCGTTCTGGACCGCAAGGTGGCCGACAAGCGGATCTTCCCGTCCATGGACATTCTCAAGTCCGGAACGCGCAAGGAAGACCTTCTCGTTCCGCGCCAGGATCTGCAGAAGATTTTCGTTCTGCGTCGTATTCTCGCACCGATGGGAACGACCGATGCGATCGAATTCCTCATCGACAAGCTGAAGCAGACGAAGACAAACGGCGATTTCTTCGATTCGATGAACACCTGATCGTAAAATCAGCGAGACAGAAAAGCCCGGCATTGTTCGGGCCTTTTTTTTGAAGCTGTTTAATGGGCCTTCGGGAGCAGGGAAAGCCGTTCATTAGCCGGATTCCCCAATGGACTAACATATGGGTTTGGACGATACGATTTATGCGCTGTCTTCGGGGGGCTTGCCGTCCGGTATCGGCGTCATCCGCATCAGTGGCGATCGAACACGCGATTTTCTCGTGACGCTTTGCGGCCGCGTACCAGCACCGCGTACGGCAAGCCTGCTGTCGATTCGGAAACGAAATAATTCTCTTATCGACCAGGGCCTGGTTTTGTTTTTCCCCTCCCCCGATTCTTTCACGGGCGAGGATGTCGCGGAGTTGCAGCTTCATGGCGGCAAGGCGGTCATCGCGGCGGTGCTGGATGAACTCTCTTCTCTCGGCGGCCGTCACGCGGATGCTGGCGAGTTTTCCCGTCGCGCCTTTCTGAAGGGTAAACTCGATCTCGTGGAGATCGAAGGTCTTTCCGATCTGATTACAGCGGAAACCGAGATGCAACGCCGGCTGGCAGTGGAACATTCGGCTGGCAACCTTTCGGTCCTTTATGAAAGTTGGTCACGACGGTTGACCCATGCTCGCGCCATGATCGAAGCGGAACTCGATTTTGCTGACGAGGATGATGTGCCAGGCTCGGTATCCGAACAAATTTGGGCGGATATGACGGCTCTGGATGAGGAGATTCAGGCCCATATCGATGGGGCTGCAATTGCGGAGATCATTCGCGACGGATTCAATGTCGTGATAGCGGGTGCACCCAACGCTGGAAAATCGAGCTTGCTCAATGTTTTGGCAAAACGTGACGTGGCCATTGTCACCGAAATCGCCGGCACCACCCGAGATGTTTTGTCTGTTGATTTATCTTTAGCCGGATTCAGCATCAAATTGCAGGACACGGCGGGCCTTCGCGAAACGGAGGATATGGTCGAAAAAGAAGGCATACGCCGTGCTCGGGCGGCGCTTTCGAAAGCGGATCTTATTCTCTCGCTGGCGGATTCTCCAAACGGCTTTGAAACCGTAGACTTCGGGAACACCGCGATTCTGCGGGTGGGAACCAAGATTGATTCCTGCAACGGACTATGGGATAAGTCTGCCGCGGATGTTTTGATCTCGGCAAAGACTGGCGAAGGCATCGATGCCCTTGTCGAGTTGATTGTTCTTCAACTCCCGAAGCTTAATCCCGCATCCAATCTCGCATTGCCGACGCGTCGCCGCCATGTGGATTGTTTACGCGAAGCGCGTTCTGCAATTGCTGCCAGTCTCGAGAACAAAAGCGGTCTGGATATTCAGGCCGAGTATCTCAGAATAGCCGGTGAAGCGATGGGAAAAATTACCGGCCGCGTCGATGTGGAAGATTTGCTGTCGGTGATCTTTTCGGAATTTTGTATCGGCAAATGAAGTACAACGGGAACGAGTCCTGCCGGGTGTTTCACGTGAAACGATTCCCGTTCTCCCAGAGGGTACACAATGTATGATGTGATAGTGATTGGTGGTGGACATGCCGGCGTAGAAGCGGCCAGCGCGTCTGCTCGTCTTGGCGCTCGCACGGCACTGATCACCCATAAGCAGGATACGATCGGTATTATGTCCTGTAACCCCGCCATTGGAGGACTGGGCAAGGGCCATCTGGTTCGCGAAGTCGATGCCTTCGATGGGCTGATGGGACGTGTTGCGGATCGTTCCGGCATCCAGTTTCGACTTCTGAACCGACGAAAAGGCCCGGCTGTGCGCGGACCGCGGACACAGGCCGATCGCAAGCTTTATCGTCTCGCCATGCAGGATGAAATCTTCAACCACGCCAATCTCGATATCATTGAAGGCGATGCCTTCGATATTTCCATCAAGGACGGGCAAGTCGATGGGGTCATTCTCAAGGATGGCCGGCTTTTTGCCTGCAGCAATGTTGTTCTGACCACCGGTACCTTTTTGCGGGGCTTGATCCATATCGGCAATCGCAAAATTCCTGCGGGTCGCGTCGGTGAAGAACCGTCGCTTGGCTTGTCGGAGACATTGGAGCGTCTTGGTATCAGATTGGGGCGTTTGAAGACCGGCACCCCGGCGCGGCTGGATGGCAAGACGATTGACTGGTCTGCGGTCGGCCGCCAATCGGCTGACGAAGATCCGGTTCCGTTTTCTTTCATGACCGAACGCATCGATACGCCCCAAATTGATTGCGGTGTCACGCGCACGACGGAGGCGACACACAGGATCATCGCCGAGAATATCGGCAAGTCCGCCATGTACTCAGGGCAGATCGAGGGCGTAGGTCCGCGTTATTGTCCGTCCATCGAGGACAAAATCGTCAAATTCGGCGAACGCGACGGGCATCAGATTTTTCTGGAGCCGGAGGGACTGGATGACGATACGGTTTATCCCAACGGCATTTCCACCTCGCTTCCCGAAGATGTGCAGGATGCTTTCATCCGCACCATTCCCGGTCTTGAAAGGGTAAAGATCCTTCAGCCGGGGTATGCGATCGAGTACGATCATGTCGATCCACGCGAACTGCAGCTCAGCCTTGAGCTGCGCAAGGTTCCCGGCCTGTTTCTCGCTGGCCAGATCAACGGCACGACAGGATATGAGGAAGCGGCGGCACAAGGTTTGGTCGCCGGCCTGAATGCGGCGCTTCGGTGTGCCGGCAGGGACGCTTTCATTTTCAGCCGCACGGATTCCTATATCGGCGTTATGATTGACGATCTGACCTCGCGCGGCATTGCCGAGCCGTATCGTATGTTTACATCGCGTGCGGAATATCGTCTGTCACTACGGGCCGACAATGCCGATCAGCGTTTGACGCCACAGGCGATTGATCTTGGCCTCGTATCGGCGGCGCGTGCTGAAAAGTTCCGTACCTGGTCCGATGCATTTGCTGAGGGCAAGGCGCATCTCAAGACACTGTCGCTTACGCCCAATGAGGGATCGGCGTTCGGCATGAAACTGAATATGGACGGACAGCGGCGAACGGCTTACGAGTTGCTTTCCTATGCGGAACATTCGCTGGAAAGTCTTTCCGTTGCCTGGCCCGAATTGAAGAATATCGAGCGGCGCGTCGGCGAAGCATTGGAGATCGATGCGAAGTATGCTGTTTATATGGATCGTCAATCAGCTGATATCGCCGGTGTCAAAAGGGAAGAAGGCCGGGTGATTCCGAGCGATTTCGATTTTACCGCCCTGCCCGGTCTCTCGATCGAACTTCAGCAGAAGCTGCAGAAGTTGCGACCTGTCAATCTCGCGCAGGCGATGAAAGTTGATGGCATGACGCCCTCTGCCGCGTCGCTGCTTCTCGCCGTGATCCGCAAGGCGGAAGTCATATCTGCGGATGAAATGAAAGTTTCAATGCAATGAATACGAGTCCAGTAGCGGCATTGAACGGGTTGCGTGTTTCACGTGAAACGTCCGAGAAAATCGAACATTTTGCGCGGCTATTTCAGAAATGGGCGAAGTCGATCAATCTTGTCGCACCCTCTACTCTATCGGATTTGTATTCACGCCACATCGCCGACAGCGCGCAGATCTTTCGCCTCCTTCCGGAGCCGAAACAATGGATCGATCTGGGCAGCGGCGGAGGGTTTCCGGGCATTATTACCGCGATTCTGCTGGCGGAATTCAACGATGGCTGGGTGCACCTTGTTGAAAGCAACAATAAAAAGGCGGCTTTCCTGCGCGTTGCGCTGATCGAAACCGGTGCGCGTGGCACGGTGCATCCTGTTCGGATCGAGGAGGCGGCAAAAATCATCCCCGAATGCGATGCGATTTCCGCTCGGGCGCTAGCCGATCTGCCACTTTTGCTCGATTATGTCGCGCCCTGGATGATACAGCATCCGAATGTGCGGGCCTTTTTCCATAAAGGCCGGGATTACCGGCACGAGATCGACAAAGCCGTTGGTCGGTATGGATTCGATCTGGTAAAACATGCCAGTGTCATCGAGGATGATTCAGTCGTTCTCGAAATCAGCAATCTTTCGCGCAAGACGTGATCACCGGCGGATGTGCATATGCTAGGCGAAAAGAACAGGATCATAACAATTGCCAACCAGAAGGGTGGCGTGGGCAAAACCACCACGGCAATCAACCTGGCGACCGCGCTTGCCGCGATCGGTGAACGTGTCCTGATTGTCGATCTCGATCCCCAGGGCAATGCCAGCACCGGGCTTGGCATCCAGCGCCGGGATCGCCGCCTTTCCTCCTATGAGCTGATGGTTGGTTCGCATGGGATTGAGGAGATCGTACAGGAAACGGCCGTCCCCAACCTCTTCATCGTCCCCTCAACGATGGATCTCTTGGGTATCGAGATGGAAATCGCCCAGGAAAGCGATCGCGTGTTTCGTCTGCGCAAGGCGCTCGCGTCGCCTGATGCGCTCGGCTTCTCCTATGTGCTCGTCGATTGCCCGCCCTCCTTCAACCTCCTGACCATGAATGCCATGGCGGCCGCCCATTCGGTTCTGGTGCCATTGCAATGCGAATTCTTCGCGCTGGAAGGGTTGAGTCAGCTTTTGGAAACGGTCGATCAGGTGCGCCGGTCCGTCAACCCCACTCTGGATATTCAGGGCATCGTGCTGACGATGTTCGATTCACGCAACAATCTCGCCCAGCAGGTGGTGAGCGACGTGCGCACCCATCTCGGCGAGAAAGTCTATCACACGCTTATTCCCCGCAATGTGCGGGTCTCCGAGGCTCCCTCCTACGGGAAGCCGGCGATCCTGTATGATCTGAAGTGTGCGGGAAGCCAGGCCTATCTTCAGCTTGCTTCCGAAGTTATTCAGCGTGAGCGGCAGCGCAAGGCCGCGTAACCGATTCGATACCGTAACGACATTGTGTGAGTTCCCGTTATGAACGACGATAATTCGAGAAGGCGGCTTGGCCGCGGTCTGGCCGCTCTGATCGGCGAAATGGACCAACCCTTGGCGGCAGGGGCTCCCGCAGCGCCTGTCAGCGCCGACCGGCGCGTGCCGATCGAATTCGTGACCCGCAATCCCCGCAACCCGCGGCGTTCTTTCGATGAGGCGGAACTGCAGGATCTTGCCAGTTCCATTCGGCAGCACGGCATCGTGCAGCCGGTGGTCGTGCGCACGCTGGAAACCGATCGCTACGAGATCATCGCCGGCGAACGGCGCTGGCGCGCCGCACAGCTTGCGGGATTTGCCGATATCCCGGTCATCGTCCGTGATGTCGATGACCGCACCGCGCTGGAAATCGCCATTGTCGAAAACGTCCAGCGGTCCGATCTCAACCCGTTGGAAGAGGCTCTGGGTTACGAACAGCTGATCGCCGAACATGGCTACACCCAGAACGACCTGGGCGAGATCATCGGCAAAAGCCGCAGCCATGTCGCCAACAGCCTGCGCCTGCTTAAGCTGCCCGATCCGGTACGCGATATGCTGTCCTCCGGCAGCCTTTCGGCGGGGCATGCCCGTGCACTCATTCCAACCTCCGATCCCGTTGCGCTGGCGCAGGCGGTGGTCAACAAGGGTCTTTCGGTGCGCGATACCGAACGTCTCGCCCAGAACGATATACGCTCCCAGAACGATCCGAACTATGGAAAGCCAGCGCCGCGTCCCGAAAAGGATGCCGATACGCTTGCACTGGAACGGACGCTGACGGACAGCCTTGGCCTTGATGTGACCGTCAATCATAAGGCGAGCGGCGGTTTTCTGAGAATTGATTACAAGACGCTCGATCAACTCGAGGAAATCTGCCGGCTTCTGGAGCGCCGATAACCCTATCGATTCGTATCCGAAATGACAATATTGTAATTTGAAATCAATGATTTAGCGCCGTGCGGACTGCAAAGTGATTGCCAGCAGCGTTTGCATGGCGATGCTGTCTTCCAGGCTTGAGCGGGTGCGACTCTGGAAGACGGCGGCATTCAGGCGGTTCAGTTCCCGCTGGATAGACGGCCCGTTCCATTGGCGCAGCGCCGCCTCCACAAGCGGCTTGCGCCGGAAATGCAGATGCCGTCCGAGCGTCGCGATCACCTGCGCCGGCTGCTGGCGCTTTTCGTCCATCTCCGCGCGCATGAGATCGAGCAGCTGGAATTGCTTGAGGCAGGCCTGCAGCACGAGGAAGATAGCCGTCTTGGACGACACGATCTTGCGGATCGCGTGGTTCAGCCCGTCGGCGTCGCCTTTGAGGACCGCATCGATGGCATCGTCCACGGAGATCGCGCTGGCATCGCCGACGATATCGAAGACATGCCCCTCCTCCACCGTGGAAAGCCCGCGGCAATAGAGGGCCAGTTTGCGGATTTCGTTGCGCGAGGCGATGCGGTCGCCACCAAGGGTTTCGACCAGCCGCTGGCGCGCGCCCTGGGTGATCTTGAGGTTTTCCTGTCCGAGTTCCTGATCGATCAGGCCGTTGATCGCCCTGATATCGTCGCTATAGCACGCGATGCCGATGACGCTGCGGGCGGTTTCGGCGATCTTGCGCAGGCCCGCGCCTTTCTTCAGATCACCTGCTTCGATGATGACACAGCTGCCCGTGGGCGGCTCTTTGGACAGGAGATTAAAGGCGTCGATCAACGCTTTTTCCGTGCCGGATGCCCGAATCCAGATCAGCTTTTCGCCGCCGAAAAGGCCGATGGCGTTGACTTCGTCGAGAAGGCGGCCGGGATTTTGCTGCAGTTCCGAGCCGTCCATCTTCACAAGCGAGAATGGATCGTCCAGCGCTACACCGGTTTTGGCTGCGATCTGCCCTGCCCGCTCGGAAACGAGGCCGCGATCCGGTCCATAGATCAGAAACAGACGGTGGTCGCCGACGGAGCGCTGGAGGAAACCTTCGAACTCGTGGGACTTGACCTCGCTCACCGGATTCCGGCCTTCAGCGGCCGAGTGCCGCGGCAAGATCCGCCCGGATGATTTCGGCAAGTTCGCGCGCCGCGCGGTCTTCCGCATCGCGGATGGCGCGCAGCTTGGCGAATTCCTGATCCGGGAAATCAACGAGAGCGACGGCGCTGCGATTGCCCGAGCGGACGGTTTCGCCGGTATCGGCGCGCGAGAGGTTGTAATCGGCCTTCACGGTGACGCGGCCGGCGTCTGCGGTATCGGCCTCGTCCTGTTCGTAAAGCACGCCCACGACCTGGCTCGTGACCTCAAGCGCCAGATTATACTGCGGGTTTGCCGGTTCGCCGGCGCCGCCGGCAGCCAAGAAGATCAGGCGGTTGCGCACCTCCTGTCCGACGCGGCTGTCGGCATCGGAAATCGCGATGGAGGCCAGCTTTTGCGCCGGTGCGCCCAAGGCGCCGTCGGAATGAAGCGGGCGGACCTGACATCCGGCGAGCACGCCAAGCATCGCTGCGATCGCAACCAGACGGGTTGCGGGCCGGACTTTATCAGACAACGACATTCACGATCCTCTGCGGCACGACGATGATTTTCTTCGGGCTCTGACCGTTCAGGGCCGCCTGGACAGCTTCCAGGGCGAGGACAGCGCTTTGGACCGCAGTCTGATCCGCATCGCGGGCGATTGTCAAATCCGCGCGCTTCTTGCCGTTGATCTGAACCGGCAGCGTGATTTCGTTTTCGGCGACAAGGGTCGTATCATAAGCCGGCCAGAGCGACTGGGCGATCAGACCATTCCCGCCGATCTCGCGCCAGCATTCCTCGGCCAGATGCGGCATCATCGGCGCGATCATGTTGATCAGGATGGTGACGGCATCCTTGACGGCGCTGACGGTCTCGCTGTCGGCCTTGCCGGACGCAACCTGCGTCAAGGGCGCTGCCAGCGCGTTGACCAGTTCGTAGAAGCGGGCGACCGCCTTGTTGAAGGCGAGCTTTTCGTAATCGGCTTCGACGGCCCTCAGCGTCTTGTGGGCGGCCTGGGAGATTTCCCGTGCTGCGCCGGCAGTCGCCGGGCGCGCCTCAGCCTGCTTCAGCGCCGGTGCCGCTTCTGAAATCAGCCGCCAGCTGCGCTGCACGAAACGGTGCGAACCTTCCACACCGGCTTCCGACCAGATGACATCGCGATCCGGCGGCGAATCGGACAGTACGAAGAAGCGCGCAGTATCGGCGCCGTAGGAGCCGATGATATCGTCGGGATCGACGACGTTTTTCTTCGACTTCGACATCTTTTCGATCGAGCCGATGGTGATCTGTTCGCCGGTTTCGATATGGGTGGCCTTGCGGGCGCCGTCGACTTCCTCGATGCGGATTTCCGCAGGGGTGATCCATTCACGCTGGGCGCCCTCGCCGCGGCTATAGGTCTCGTGAACAACCATGCCCTGCGTGAACAGACCCTTGAAGGGCTCGTCGAGCGCGACATGGCCGGTAGCCTTCATTGCCCGGGTAAAGAAGCGCGAATAGAGCAAATGCAGGATCGCATGCTCGATGCCGCCGATATACTGATCGACAGGCAGCCAGTGGCTGGCGACCTTCGGGTCGGTCGGCTTGTCTTCCCAAGGCGCGGTGAAGCGGGTGAAATACCAGGACGAATCGACAAAGGTGTCCATCGTATCGGTTTCCCGGCGCGCGTCCTTGGCACATTGCGGGCAGGCCACGTGGCGCCAGGTGGGATGGCGGTCGAGCGGGTTGCCGGGCTTGTCGAAGGTGACGTCGTCGGGCAGCTTGACCGGCAGATCCTGCTTGGGAACCGGCACGACGCCGCAATCCTCGCAGTGAATAACCGGGATGGGGCAGCCCCAGTAACGCTGGCGCGAAATGCCCCAGTCGCGCAGGCGGAAATTCACCTTGCGCTCGGCCTGCGGCGCACCGTCGATCTCGGTCTTCTCAAGGGTCGAGGCAACCTTCTCGAAGGCGTCTTCCGTGGAAAGGCCGTCGAGGAAGCGCGAATTGATCATCACGCCGTCACCGACATAGGCTTCATCGCCGACCGTGAAGGTGGCGGCATCGCCGTCCTTCGGCATGACGACAGGGACGACC
>JAVBSF010000540.1:0-5515 GCA_031556925.1 Pararhizobium sp. | reverse complement strand
TGCTGGTGAAGGACAAGGGGGCGGATATCGCCATCCTGCGTACGATGGGGGCGAGTTCCGGCTCCGTCATGCGCATCTTCTTCATGACCGGGGCGGCGATCGGCATTGTCGGCACCTTCGCAGGCGTTCTGCTGGGCGTCGTCGTCTGCCTCAATATCGAGTCGATCCGCCAGTTCTTCTCCTGGATTTCCGGCCAGACGATCTTCAATCCGGAACTCTATTTCCTCAGCCAGCTTCCGGCCGACATGAATGCCGGCGAAACGGTTTCGGTTGTGCTGATGGCGATCGGCCTTTCCTTCCTCGCGACGATCTTCCCGGCCTGGCGCGCCTCGCGCCTCGATCCGGTGCAGGCGCTGCGCTACGAATAACAGGGATTACGACACGATGGCCGCACGCGTGGCATTGCAGCTTACCGGCGTCGAACGCCACTATGTCCAGGGCGACAATTCGCTGTCGATCCTGAAGGGCGTGGATTTTTCGCTGAAAGCGGGGCAGACCGTCGCGCTCGTCGCGCCTTCGGGCACCGGCAAGTCGACGCTGCTGCATCTGGCCGGTCTTCTCGAGCGGCCGGACGGGGGCGAGGTGCTGATCAACGGCGTCTCCTGCGGCGAACTCAGCGACCAGCACCGCACCGCCATCCGCCGCAACGACATCGGTTTCGTCTACCAGTTCCATCATCTTTTGCCGGAATTCACCGCAATCGAAAACATCATGATGCCGCAGCTGATCGCCGGTCTGGGCAAGGCGGAAGCACGCGATCGCTCGGCCGCGCTTCTCGATTACATGCGCATCGGCCATCGCGCCGAACACCGGCCCTCGGAACTTTCGGGGGGCGAGCAGCAGCGTGTGGCGATTGCCCGCGCCGTCGCCAATGCGCCGCTGGTGCTGCTGGCGGACGAGCCGACCGGCAACCTCGATCCCGAAACGGCGGGCTACGTCTTCGAGGCGTTGGAGGCGTTGGTGCGGCAATCCGGGCTGGCGGCGATGATCGCCACCCATAACTATGAGCTGGCCTCGCTGATGGACCGGCGCGTGACGCTCGAAAACGGCAAAGTCGTCGAACTCGACTGAAGCCTGTCTGCAGTCGCGGTTTTTGGAACGCGGCCGGATTACGGAATTGTTTTTCTTTTCCAAGAACTTGTTTTGTGCATGATGGTTCGCGCGCCCTCCGGGCGTGCGATGCGGTAACGCCTTGAATTTCAAAAGGCGAAATGCCGTGTCTCAATCCATTATCGACAAGACAGGCATTTCATGGCTCGCACTTTCAACAGCATCGCCTTCGTCGCCTCGGCCACCGACGATGCGCAGCGGGCCGCCGACGAACTGGCCGCGCTCTATGGCAATGCCGATCCCGCCGATGCCGATGTGATCGTCGCCCTTGGCGGCGACGGCTTTATGCTGCAGACCCTGCACAAGACGATGAACACCGGAAAGCTGGTCTACGGCATGAACCGGGGCTCCGTCGGCTTCCTGATGAACCGCTACAGCACGGAAAACCTGCCGGAGCGGCTTTCAGAGGCCGTCGAGAATGCCTTCCGGCCGCTGGAGATGCAGACTGTCGATGTCGAGGGAAACCGTTTCCGGGCGTTGGCGATCAACGAGGTCTATCTTTTCCGCCAGTCCTATCAGGCCGCCAAGCTCAGGATCGTTATCGATGGACGGGTACGACTGGAGGAACTGATCTGCGACGGCATCCTGCTGGCGACGCCGGCCGGTTCGACCGCCTACAATCTTTCCGCCCATGGGCCGATCCTGCCGCTGGAGGCGCCGCTGCTGGCGCTGACGCCGGTCAGTCCCTTCCGCCCCCGGCGTTGGCGCGGGGCTTTGCTGCCGAACAAGGTGACTGTCGATATCGCCATCCTCGAAGACGACAAGCGGCCGGTCAACGCCGTCGCCGACCATGTCGAGGTCAAGTCGGTGGTCAAGGTGCGGATCGCGGAGTCGGAAAATACCACGGCGCGCATCCTCTCCGATCCCGACTACTCCTGGTCCGACCGTATTCTGGCGGAACAATTCGACAATTGAACCGTGCTGTTGAGGGCAGGTTCTTCATAAAACCTTAAATCCCCCGTGAATTAGGGCTGGTATTGCGGACGGATTCATAGTTCTTGTGCGCTCAAGAGCGCGCCGTCGCGTGCCTGGAGCCTGAACGATGTATCGTGCCTTTGTCTTTGCCGCTCTTGTCCTGCCGGGGCTTTTCGGTTCCGCCAGCGCGGCTGACGAGGCTTTGCCGGCGGCCGATATCATCTTCGTCACCAGCACAGGTTTCTGGGAGGAGAGCGGCGACCCCTTGGCGGTCCTCGATCCCACCGGTAAGGCAGGCGAGGAGAAACCTGCGGAGCAGCAGCCGGACCGGCAGCGCGGCTATTACAAGCTGATTGCCGTGCGCCAGCCCGAGGGCAACGCCCATATCTATCTTCAGCAGATTGCCTCCAGTGCCGAAGGACCGAAGGTCGTGTCCTCGGCCGAGCTGGAGGAGTTTTCGGCGATGAAGGCCTATGTGACGGATATTCGTCCCGAAACCTCGGATGGCATCAGCACGCAGCCGGGCCTTTTCGCCACCGTCTATCTGAAAACCGATCCCGCGGCGACGGAGCCGGAAACCTGGACGGTGCTGATCGACGACATCGGCGATATCAAGGTCGAGCGCGAGACCAACTGAGCCCGGTTACGGCCGTTTCTCCGGAGCGGGGCCGCGAGCACCGGGCGCGCGCGCCTGTGCGAAACGCTTCTGGATATGCGGGGGGATGAACCAGATGGCGGTGGTCAGCGCCGCCGCCCAGCCGAAGGCGACCCACAGCGAGGCCGCGCCCCAGGCCTGCTGCATCAGCGCACCTGCAAGCGCGCCAATACCCATGCCGATCCAGGGCACGATCTGGAAGCCCCAGCCAGAGCGCGGATCGCCGATCAGCCAGTAACCCAGCGCCCGCCCGAAGCGGGAAAGCGCGCCCGTGACATAAGTGAGCCCGATCGGCAGGCCTTCGACATGCTCGGCCGCCGCATTGATCGCGCCCATGGCGAGCACGGTGAGATAAAGCTGCGGCGTGCCGTAGGCGGTTTCGCCCAGCAGCGCCGCGCTGCCGAGCAGCACCGCGACGGCAGCTGTAACGGCAAAGGCGCGGCGGCTGGGATTGTGAGCGACGACGATGCCGAGGGCGTTTCCAACGATGAACATGGCGATCGCGCCGAGGAGCAGCATCGCATAGCCGGCATTGCCTTCGGCAAGCGCCACGGCGGCGCGGGTCGTGTTGCCGCTCATGAAGGACACGAAACTGCCCGCCATCAGCAGGCCGATCGCATCCGTCATGCCCGCGAGCACCGAGGTTCCCGCCACGATGGCGAGGCCGATGGAAAAGCGCCGCTGCTTGATGATCTTTCGCCGCCGCATCCGCGTCATTCAGGCTCTCCGCCAATCCCGCATGTCCACCGTCCAACTCATTCCATATCCGGCTTTACCGGAACTGGAGACGGGCCTGCCCGCATAGCGCGCCGCGACATCGGCGATCCAGAGCCTTGATGTCGCGGCAGCCGGCTATTCGGCGGCTTCCAGCATCGCAGGCTGCGGGGTGATCTCGCGGCAGCGCGACATCGCAGCCGGCATGGATTCTGCGAGGAAATCGATGAGCGCCCGCACGGCCGGCAGGATGCCGTGACGCGAGGTGAAGGCCAGATGCACGATGGCGTCGCGCGACGACCAGTCGGGCAGCACCGGAACCAGAACGCCGGAGCGGAACCCCCGTTCGCACAGATGATCCGGCAGCAGCCCGACGCCGACGCCTTCGATGGCCGCCCGTTCCAGAATGCCGAAATCGCCGCAGCCGATCACCGGATTGTGGACAATCTCCCGCTCGTCTCCGTCCTTATGCACAAGCTGCCATGTATCGGTGGCGTGGACGTCGTTCATCGACAGCGTCGGAACCCTCGACAGCGTGTCGACGGTGATCTCGCCGTGCTGCGCCACGAAGGCCGGGCTGGCGGCGAGGAAGCGGCGGGCCTCGCCGAGCTTGCGCACGATCAGATGGCTCTCCGTATCCAGCTCGTCGCGGGCGCGCAACGCGATGTCGATGCGTTCCTCGACCAGATCGATGCGGCGGTTGGTCGTGTGCACCAGAACACGCACTGCCGGATAGCGTCGGTGGAAGGTCGGCAGCAGCGCGGCGAGCATCGGCGTGAAGCCGATGGGGCAGGCGAGCCTGACGACGCCTGCCGGCGCGCTGCGGGCGGCTTCGACAACGGCCTGCGCCGCCTCGACACCGGCCAGCACGGTCTCGCAGCGCTCATAGAAAGCCTGTCCGATTTCGGTGACGCGCAGCTTGCGGGTCGAGCGTTCCAGCAGGCGCACGTCCAGCTGCTGTTCCAGTCGGGCGACGTGTTTGCTGAGTTTCGACTTCGGAATGTTGAGGCTGCGGGCAGCGGCAGAAAAGCCCCTGTGTTTCACAACGGCCGCAAACAGCGCCAGATCGTTCAGATCCTGCATGGGAGGTTCCTTTGTCTATCTCTTGATTGTTTCTATCAGGAAACGGATCGTGGAAAAAGAGCCGACTTATCGTTCGATTGTTTTGAATTCATATCTTTGGCAACCAAACACCGAACCCCAGAAAGTCTGCCATGAACATCCTGCAAATCGATTCCGGTATCCTCGGCGATCATTCCGTCTCCCGCGCTTTGACCGCCGCCATCACCGAAAAGCTGAAAGCTGAAAACCCCGGCGCCTCCGTCGTCTATCGCGATGTTGCCGCCGCTCCGCTGGTTCACCTCAACGGCGCCCACCTGATGGCCGCTTCCGCAAACCCGGAAGGCATCGACAAGGGGCTCGCCGGGGAACTCGATGTCGCCCGTGACGCGCTGCAGGAGTTTCTTGCCGCCGACGTCGTCGTCATCGGCGCGCCGATGTATAATTTCACCATTCCGAGCCAGCTGAAGGCCTGGATCGACCGCATCCTCGTTGCCGGCACGACCTTCCGCTACACCGCTTCCGGCGTCGAGGGACTGGCCAAGGGCAAGAAGGTTATCGTCGCCTCGACCCGCGGCGGCCATTATTCCGCCGGCTCGCCGGTGAGCGCCATGGACCATCAGGAAACCTACCTGACCTCGGTTTTCGCCTTCATCGGTATCACCGATGTCGAATTCGTGCGCGCCGAAGGCCTGTCGATCAGCCCCGAATCGAAGGACGCGGCGATTGCCGCCGCTCGCAAGGAAATCGCCGAGCGCAACGACCTCGCCAGCGCGGCCTGATCGATCATTGCATGAGACAAAGCCGGGCAACCTCCAGTGCCCGGCTTTTTGCGTTCTTCGGCCAGGCGAAAACGCCCTCGACGGACGCTGTGCGGATTGCTTCCGATACGGTTATTTCACGCCGAGATGAATGCGTGCCGCATACATGGCGATTGCCGCCGCGTTCGAAACGTTCAGCGATTTGATCGCGCCGGGCATGTCCAGCCGGGCGAGCGCCGAGACGGTGGCGCGGGTCTTCTGGCGCAGTCCCTTGCCTTCCGAGCCGAGTACCAGCGCGATC
>JAVBSF010000207.1:0-8477 GCA_031556925.1 Pararhizobium sp. | reverse complement strand
GATCGCGGAAGCCGAAACCTCCTGCCCCACGAAGATCTTGTTGGAAAAGCGCTCCGGCACCCAGAAATCCACAAGAATCTGCGACCGGTCGTCGATGACGGCGATCGGCGTCGAAGTCGTGACGTAATCGCCCGGATTGATGGTGATGATGCCGGCAATACCCCTGGACGGCGCGGTGATATCCCGCCGCTTCAGGTCGAGCTCGGCCTTTTGCAGATCGAGCTGCGCGGCCTGCTCGGCAAACTCGGCATCGCGCAGGACCGCCACCGAAACGGCATTGCCGAGCTTGCGGTTGCGCTCCACCTTTTCGCGGGCGGCATTAAGCGCCACGCGCGCCTGATCGGCGGCCACCTTCTGGTCGTCGCTGTCGAGCCGGGCGATCACCTGCCCCTTCTCGATCCGGTCGCCTGACTGGACCAGCACCTCGGCCAGATTGCCCGTCGCCAGCGGCGTCACCGTCACGGAAAGGATGGCATCGCCATTGCCGAGCGCCGAAAGCCGGTCGTTGACGACCGCTTCGCCCACTGGCTCCGTGACGACGAGCGGCGCCTGATTGGCAAAGCCGCCGCGACCGCCCTGACCGTTGCCGCCCTTCCCCTCTGCCTTGCCTTCGCCGGCCGCCTCAGGTTTGGCCACAAGCGAAACCAGCTTTTCCGGCACTCCGAACCCGGTCAGCTTCTGGGCCGCACCGGGCACGAAATGCGCCCAGGCCGCAACCCCGCCGACAAACACAACAAGGCAGATCGCCAGCTGTTTCCAGATCCGCATTCACCTCTCCAAATCGAAAATCTTGACACCCGGCCAAAATGCACACGGGTCAAACATGCTTCGCGACGAACTATCGACTTTTGTGCGAGTGCGCACAATCCCGGAATACCATCATTACGCAATTGTAATAAAAGCGGATTCCATCGTTTTGAAGGCAATAGGTAGGCAGCAGGAAGTAGGCAGTAGGCAGTAGTGAATGGAAGGTCCGGCAACAGGCCCGCCTTCAAGCCCCCAAATCTATTCGCTACTCCCTGCTCCCTATTGCCTACTGCCTACTGCCTACTGCCCACTGCCTATTGCCTCTTCCCCACCGCCTCAGAGAATAAATGCAGAACGCCATTCTGGCCTTTCGCCCCCGAATCACTACATTGAGCCGCATGAGCAACGGTTATGACGATATTCCCTTCTTCGACGAGGAGCCGCCTGCGCGTCCCTCGCGCCACCAGCCCGCCCCTCCGCCGGCCGCACAAGGCGGTGGCACCGCTCCCGGCGGCATAGCCGCACGCGCCATGGCCGCGCGGGACGGCGCCCGCCCGGCCGCCGCCTATCTCTCGGGCCTGAACCCCGAACAGCGCGAAGCCGTCGAAACCATCGAAGGCCCGGTCCTCGTGCTCGCCGGCGCCGGCACCGGCAAGACCCGCGTGCTTACCACCCGCATCGCCCATATCCTCGCCTCGGGCCGAGCCTTCCCCAGCCAGATCCTCGCCGTCACCTTCACCAACAAGGCCGCCCGCGAGATGAAGGAACGCATTGGCGTCCTCGTCGGCGGCGCGGTCGAAGGCATGCCCTGGCTCGGCACCTTCCACTCCATCGGCGTCAAGCTCTTGCGCCGCCATGCCGAACTCGTCGGCCTGCGCTCGGATTTCACCATCCTCGATACCGACGATGTCGTGCGCCTCATCAAGCAGTTGATCCAGGCCGAAGGCCTCGACGACAAGCGCTGGCCGGCAAAAACCTTCGCCCAGCTCATCGACGGCTGGAAGAACAAGGGCCTCGGCCCCGCCGATATCCCCGAAGGCGACGCCCGCGCCTTTGCCAACGGCAAGGGCCGCGAACTCTACACTGCCTATCAGTCCCGCCTGAAGACGCTGAACGCATGCGATTTCGGCGACCTCTTGCTGCATCCCATCCGCATGTTCCGCGCCTATCCGGATGTGCTGAAGGAATACCACGCCAAATTCCGCTACATCCTCGTCGATGAATATCAGGATACCAACACCGCCCAATATATGTGGCTGCGCCTGCTCGCCCAGCGCCCGAAGGGCGAGCCTCAGAATGTCTGCTGCGTCGGCGACGACGACCAGTCGATCTATGGCTGGCGCGGCGCTGAGGTGGACAACATCCTGCGTTTCGAAAAGGATTTCCCCGGCGCGAAGGTCATCAAGCTGGAGCGCAACTATCGCTCGACAGCCCATATCCTCGGGGCCGCCGGCCACCTCATCGCCCATAACGAAGGCCGCCTCGGCAAGACCCTGTTCACGGACAGGCTCGACCCGGATGACGAGAAGGTGCAGGTCCACGCCGCCTGGGATTCGGAAGAGGAAGCCCGCGCCGTCGGCGAGGAGATCGAACAGCTCCAGCGCAAGAAGCACAATCTGAACGACATGGCGATCCTTGTACGCGCCTCCTTCCAGATGCGCGAGTTCGAAGACCGCTTCGTCACGCTCGGCCTCAATTATCGCGTCGTCGGCGGCCCGCGCTTTTACGAGCGCATGGAAATCCGCGATGCGATGGCCTATTTCCGCCTCGTCTGCCAGCCGGCCGACGATCTCGCCTTCGAGCGCATCATCAACACCCCGAAACGCGGCCTGGGCGACACCTCCGTCCGCGCGCTGCACGATTACGCCCGCGCCCGCGATATCCCGATGCTGGCGGCCGCGACCGATCTCATCGAAACCGACGAGATGAAGGCCAAGGCCCGCAAGTCGCTGTTCGATGTCGTGACCATGTTCAAGCGCTGGCAGGGCCTGCTGGAAACCACCCCTCACATCGAGCTTGCCGAAACCATCCTGGAGGAATCCGGCTATACCGATATGTGGAAGGCCGACAAATCGGCCGAAGCGCCGGGAAGGCTGGAAAACCTCAAGGAACTCATCCGCTCGATGGAAAGCTTCGAATCCATGCGCGGCTTCCTCGAACACGTGGCGCTGGTCATGGATGCCGAGCAGAACGAAAACCTCGATGCCGTCAACATCATGACGCTGCATTCGGCCAAGGGCCTGGAGTTCGAAACCGTCTTCCTGCCCGGCTGGGAAGAAGGCCTCTTCCCTCACCAGCGCGCGCTGGATGAAGGCGGCCGCGCCGGTCTGGAAGAAGAACGCCGCCTCGCCTATGTCGGCCTGACGCGCGCCAAACGCCGCTGCCACATCTGGTTCGTCTCGAACCGCCGCATTCACGGCCTCTGGCAATCGACCCTGCCCTCACGCTTCCTCGATGAGCTGCCGGTCACCCATGTCGATGTCGCCGAGACGGAACAGTCCTATGGCGGCTATAACCGCGGCGGCTACGGCCAGTCGCGCTTCGACAAGCAGGAACCGTTTGCCAACAGCTATTCCACCCCCGGCTGGAAACGCGCCCAGGCAAACCGCACGGATGCGACTCGCGACAACTGGGGCAACCGCTCCGGCGTCTCGATCGAGCGCATCGGCTATGGCGAAAGCGGCCCCAAGGCCCGCACCATCGATGGCGAACTGATGGCCAAATCGACGGTCGACACCCCCTCGAAATTCAACCTGGGCGACCGCGTCTTCCACATCAAGTTCGGCAACGGCAATATCGCCGCCATCGAAGGCAACAAGCTGACGATCGATTTTGACAGGGCCGGGCAGAAGCGGGTGCTGGACGGGTTTGTGGAGAGGGTTTGAGGGGGAAAGAGCCTGTCACACATCGATGGTTTAATTGCGCCTCTATTTCAGTAGTAATTGGAGCCATCGCGCCTGTAAAAATTCGGGCATCAATCCGCAGCGGTATCACGTCCACGCTACAAGCGAAATTGAGGTCGGCATTCTCTCTTAAATTATAATGAAATCTGCGCTTGTGATGCTCGGCTTTGTCGTGAAAGTTGCGAAATGAACACTACCGTACTGCGTTCCGTCTCCGTCGCGGTCGTAGAAGATTTTGCCGGTATCCGCTTCATAGATGACCCTGTCAGAGGCATCCTCGGCCAAACCTGTCCCGTTTACTCGAAAAGCCGCCGCAGACAAAATGCCTGCGGTTTTGAGCGCAGTGAAGACGTTATTCTCTAGGTAGATGGTATCGTCGACAGCTTTGAAGTCAGTGATCTTGTCGACGTTCGTCGTGGCCTCGATCTTTGTGTTGAAGACAAAAATGTCTTTGCCACTTCCTCCGGTCAGGGTGTCGTTGCCCATACCGCCTGACAGAGTATCAGCGCCAATGCCGCCATCAAGGACGTTTGCGGCAGCATTGCCGATGATGGTATTCGCAAGGCCATTTCCCGTGCCATTGATCTTCCCCGTGCCAGTTAGCGTCAGATTCTCAACATTTGAGGAAAGCGTATAGGATGCCGAAGCCTTGACGAGGTCGGTGCCTTCATCAGCCTTCTCGATCACAATGTCCTTGGCATTGTCCACCAAGTAGGTGTCGTTGCCTATGCCGCCCATTAGCGTATCGTTATTCTTGCCGCCGTCGAGGATATTGGCGGCGGAATTGCCAATGATGGTGTTGACGAGATCATTCCCAGTGCCGTTGATAGCCTTCGTGCCCAGAAGGATAAGTTTTTCAAAGTAAGCAGGAAGTTCATACGAGCTGGCGATGTTTACTGTGTCGATACCGTTGTTCTCACCCTCGTCAATCTGATCGTCAATGCCGATATAATAGATGTCATTACCCTCGCCACCCTCGAGAAAGTTATGGCCGCCGCCTGCTTTGAGAATATCGTTCCCAGCCATTCCAGATAGGTGGTCGTCGCCACTGCCGCCCGCGAGACTGTCGTTTCCCCAACTGCCCTCCAGAAAATCGTCACCAGCACCACCAATAATGTCTACGGAACCGACAACCCCCGCATCAAACGTGAATTTCGTAAATCTAATTGAAGTTCCATTCTGAACATTGATGGCGGACTGGACATCTGAAAAGTCTGCTTTCAACTTTTCGAAGTTCCAGAGGTCAAATTTTCCGGTGACATTCGAGTCAAGGATGACGGTGTCGGATCCGCTCCCTCCGTCAAAATAGTTTAAGCGACTTGTTTTTCTTGAACCTTCGTAAACGGTGTTTGAGAACTTCATCCCTCGGAGGTCAAGGGTGTCATTCCCATGCCCGAATTGAATATTGAAATGCTCAAAGCCGCTTATTTTCGTACCGGTTGAGATTGTGATCACTGAGGTGAGCTGAGCTGTTACCTTGAGGTGAATATCTTTTCGATACTCACCGACCGAAAGTCGCAGGTCGTCGATCCCATCGCCGCCAAGCATTGTCGCTCCGACTTGTCCGTACACAACATCATTACCTGCGCCGCCATCGTAAGTATCACCGATAAACGAGTTTTCATCTCCATTGCTCGACCAACCCAACTCATCGTTGCCGGCACCACCGCTAAGTTTGACAACTCCCTTTAGGGCGACGTTCGTGAATTTGTCATTGCCGCTTCCACCTCGGATGGATATGCTTTGCACACTCCACATCACACCGTAGAACCCGTTGAATTCGATTGATCCACCGTTCCACTTAACGGCGGTGGTCAGGTGCGATAAATCCGCGTTTAGAACCTCGAAGCTCTGAACGGAAACAAGATTAGCTGAAACGGTGTGGTCGAGATACAGCGTGTCCTTTCCCGCACCACCGTGAAAGTCATCTCTGGCACCGGTCGCAGAGCCAAATTTCATGCCCCGGATGTCAAGAACGTCGGCCCCGCCGCCGAACTTGATATTAAACTGCTCGAAACCGGATATCTTGGTATTTGGCAGCAGAATGGTGTCGCGCGCAGACTGATCACTAACCTTGAATGTGATTGAATCTAGGTAGCCGGTCGCGTCAAAAATCAGCTTGTCGCGACCACTTCCTCCGCGCATCGTAGCACCGATTGCACCGGTGATAACGTCATCACCTGCACCGCCATCAACGGTTTCGCCAGATAGCGCAATGATCTCATCGTTTCCATTCGTGGCGACCGCTGCAGATTTCATCTCATTCCCTGGAACATTGTTTTGTATATAAGGCTTTCAATCATGAGTAGCAGCTCACTTCGAAACTGGAAAGCCTGCTCCGCATCTACACCGATGGAATTTCATGCTTTTCATCACGTTGGTGAATGCGCAAAAGGCAAATGTGTCAAAGACCTGAGGGGCCGCTATCTATCCTCCCCACTAATCCCCGCGCTTTTCACCAGTGCCATACTCCTCCCGTCCCGCTATCGGATACACCGGAAAGCGTTGCCGGCGAGGCGGGGCCGGTGCCTTTGGTCTGTGTTTGAAACGCAGGCACGATCAAGGGGGCCTGCAGAAAATGCTTTCCCTCTCGCTTGAAAGAGAGCGGGGCGTGCCTGTGAGGCACACAAGAAGACGGCTGGTGGCGCCAATGCCTCCTGACTTCAGGTCCCACCGCAAGGGGTGCCGTCTTTGCAGAGGAAGCGGAATTGCAGGTAAAAACAGCCGAGACGGGACACATCGCGTGTCACTCCTTACTACCCTACGAGGCACCCGATGTGTCCCGGCCGAGACTTCCATCCGAAACACGGGCGAAATCCGCCGCGTGAAGGCTTGAGGCTGCCGGATATCGGCCGCAATTGAAGGCATCGATCATGGTTGAGATAGAAAATAAATCGCTGAAATATCCATATTTTCAGGAGCTTCGCATCGACATGTCAGGCCAGCGAAAAAGTTATGTTCCGTCCTTGCCATTGCTTCTTCGAAGAATATGTCTATATAGACGCTATCGAATATTGCTTGCGACCTTTGCTAACGCGCTTCAAGCGCGACGTGATCTCCTCTCAACATCGATAGAAGCCGGAAAATAGTTTGCCGGCCGCACGAACGATTGAAAGGAAATCGTTATGAACACAGGCACCGTAAAGTGGTTCAATGGAACCAAGGGTTTTGGCTTCATCCAGCCGGATGATGGCTCGACCGACGTTTTCGTTCACATCTCGGCTGTTGAACGCGCTGGTCTGCGCGGCCTCAACGAAGGCCAGAAGATCGAATACGATCTGGTCCGCGACAAGCGTTCCGGCAAGAATTCGGCCGACAACCTGCGCGCCGCATAATTGTTGTTCGCGACAGCTGACCACGGATGTACTGGCAGCGGCGCTGAATAACGGGGAAGAGGTCGGGTTATTCCCGGCCTTTTTGTTTTTTTCACCCGAGGAACGACCCGGCCTTTTGACCCCAGGGGCCCAACCGAGAGGAAATCGATTTGCAAGTTCTCGTCCGCGACAACAATGTCGACCAGGCACTCCGCGTCCTGAAGAAGAAGCTGCAGCGCGAAGGTGTGTTTCGCGAAATGAAGGCGCGCGCCGCCTTTGAAAAGCCATCTGAAAAGAGGGCCCGCGAAAAGGCCGAAGCCATTCGCCGCCAGCGCAAGCTTGCCCGCAAGCAGATGCAGCGCGAAGGCCTGCTGCCGGCGCCGAAGAAGGCTGCCCGCTGATATCGTTGCCCGCCAATATCAGGGAGCGCGCCGCAACCGCGGCGCCACCCTTCCGGGCATGGCTGCCCATCTGAACCTGAAAGACCCGCAAATCCCGCAAAGGAGAGCGAAATGACAGATTTCAGCGACCGGGAAACGGCTCCCCAGCCCGTAAAACTTTCCGCCCGCGACAAGGCCGCCGCCACGGATCAGGCCGCCTGGGCGATCATCGATGCCGAAGCCTCGGCGCGTGAGAACAAGACCGAAAAATTGCGGGCGCTACGCCTTCTGCGCGAACAGGCCGAAGTGCCCGTGGCAAAACCCGCCGCCCCCAGACGTCGTTCCAAGACATCCTGAGACAACGCAAGCCAGCGCCAGTCCGGCCGGAAATGAAAAAAGCCGCGAGGAAAATCGCGGCTTTTTCGAAGAAGGGGAGTTACGAGTTGCGCTGGAAGAGCGATGCCAGCGTCTTTTTCGCCGGAGAGAAGCCGCCCTTCATGCTTTCGACGATGACCATATGGGTGATCTCGCCACGCTTGAAGGCCTTCAGGAATTTCGGATAGTCGGCGAAGGCCACGCAGCCATGGCTGTCGCCGCGATTGCGCAGCAGATAGCTGTGGGCCAGCAGACCGACACGGCCATGGGGGGCAATGCCGTTGGTCGGCGTAAGACGCACAGCCTCGACACCATGGAAGAGCGCCTCGCGCATCGTCACCTTGTAGGTGCCGGGCGGCGTCGGGCCCTTCATCTTGACGTGCACGAAATCCGGGTTGTCGCGCATCTTGCCGATGCCGGAATGGGCTTCGAGCTTTTCGCCATTCGGCATGTAAACGACGCCGGCGGAGATATCATAATAGGCAGTGCCCTTGCGACCACGGAAGCTCGGCTTCACCGCATCGTCATCATCGTCTTCAAAGATCTTGATGTCGGGCTTGGCATAGGCGAGCACCTTGGGCTTTGTCTGGCGCTCGTCATCCCGGGTGGCGTCGAGTTCCTTGGCGGCAAGGCTCTTCGGCAAGGCCGGCTTGTTCAGCGGCACGGGGCCTTCGCCCGGAAGCCCGCGATGGGCCTCCTGGTCCTCGTCGGTCATGACGAGGTTGAAGGGCTTGGTAAGCCCGCCGGGCCTGATGCTG
>JAVBSF010000522.1:0-3886 GCA_031556925.1 Pararhizobium sp. | reverse complement strand
AAACCGCTTCGCACTTTTCCCGGAAATGCTCTAGAAGGAGCAAATCGCAAAGAAGCAGGAGCAACCCATGGACGCGACATCAGCCAAAGCCGTCATCGATCCCGTGAAGCTCGAAAAGCTCGCCGAAGTCGCCGTAAAGGTGGGCTTGAGACTGGAGCGCGGGCAGGATCTGGTCATCACCGCGCCGATCCAGGCGCTGCCGCTGGTGCGGCTGATCACCAAGCATGCCTATATGGCCGGCGCGGGTCTGGTCTCGACCTTTTATTCCGACGAGGAAACGACGCTGGCGCGCTATCAGCATGCGCCGGACGAGAGTTTCGACCGGGCGTCCGACTGGCTCTATGACGGCATGGCCAAGGCCTATGCCGGCAATGCGGCGCGGCTGGCGATTTCCGGCGACAATCCGATGATGCTGGCGGCGCAGGATCCGGCCAAGGTCGCTCGCGCCAACAAGGCCAATTCGATCGCCTATAAGCCGGCGCTGGAGAAAATCTCCAATTTCGACATCAACTGGAACATCATCTCCTATCCGAATCCGGCCTGGGCCCGGCAGATGTTTCCGGATCTGCCCGAAGATCAGGCCGTTGCCAGACTGGCCGAGGCGATCTTCGCGGCCTCGCGCATCAATACCGCCGATCCCGTGGCGGCCTGGGCCGAGCACAATGCCAACCTGCACAAGCGGTCCTCCTGGCTGAACAGCGAGCGGTTTTCGGCGCTGCGGTTCACCGGGCCGGGCACCGACCTCACGGTCGGTCTCGCCGATGGCCATGAATGGCACGGCGGCGCGTCCATGGCCAAGAACGGCATCACCTGCAATCCGAACATTCCGACCGAGGAGGTCTTTACGACGCCGCATGCGCTGCGCGTCGAGGGACATGTCTCGAGCACCAAGCCGTTGTCGCATCAGGGCACGCTGATCGACGATATCCAGGTGCGCTTCGAAGGCGGCCGCATCGTCGCGGCGAAGGCGTCGAAGGGCGAGGAGGTGCTGAACAAGGTGCTCGATACCGACGAGGGCGCGCGGAGGCTCGGCGAAGTGGCGCTGGTGCCGCATTCCTCGCCGATCTCGGCCAGCGGCGTCCTGTTCTACAACACGCTGTTCGACGAAAACGCCTCCTGCCATATCGCGCTCGGTCAGTGCTACTCGAAGTGCTTCCTTGATGGCGCGTCGCTGACCCAGGAGCAGATCAAGGCGCAGGGCGGCAATTCCAGCCTGATCCATATCGACTGGATGATCGGCTCCGACAAGGTGGATATCGACGGCATCCTGCCGAATGGTGGCAGTGTCGCCGTCATGCGCAAGGGCGAGTGGGCCTGAGATTTTCAGAGCCGGATGGGGAGGAGGTCGGCGGTCGGTCGCTCCCTCTGCCCGTCAAACGGAAGAGTGACGGGCAAAACTCTCACCCTTGAGAATATCGAGGTTCTGCCCCTCCTTGGCCCTGCCGGGCACCTTCTCCCCGCGCGCGGGGAGAAGGGAAAAGCAGCTTCTTTCAGCAGGCGAGATCGGCGACGACGGCATCGAGGATCAGCATGCCGGCGGGGGTACAGCGCAGGCGGGAATTGCCGAGCCGTTCGATGAAGCCGTGCTCGATCAGGAACTGCTCGCGTTCCGGGTCGGGCTCGCGGCCCGACAGGCTCTGCCAGCGCACGAGATCGATGCCCTCTTTGAGACGCAGGCCCATCAGCAGCAATTCGTCGGCCTGCTCCTCGTAACCGAGGATTTCCTGGTCGATCATGCCGTGGCCGTTTTCTTCCACCAGCTTCAGCCAGTCTTCCGGCTTGCGCTCCGTGGCGGTGGCGATCTTGCTGGCGCCCATCGTCAGGCGGCCATGGGCGCCGGGGCCGATGCCGGCATAATCGCCATAGCGCCAATAGGTGAGGTTGTGGCGGCTTTCCGCACCCGGGGCGGCGTGGTTGGAAACCTCGTAGGCCGGCATGCCGATGGCGGCTGTGATATCCTGCGTCGCCTCATAGAGCACGGCGGATTGCTCGCCATCCGGCACGATCAGCTTGCCGGCCTTGTGCAAGCCGTAGAAGGGGGTGCCTTCCTCGATCGTCAACTGGTAGAGCGACAGGTGATCGACGGCATAGGAGACGGCTTCCTTCAGTTCCTTTTCCCATTCCTCGACCGTCTGTTTCGGACGGGCGTAGATAAGGTCGAAGGACATGCGCGGGAAGATGTCGCGGGCGAGCTTGATCGCCTTCAGCGCATCCTCGACATTGTGCAGGCGGCCGAGGAATTTGAGGTCGGCATCGTTCAGCGCCTGCACGCCGAGCGAAACGCGGTTGACGCCGGCGGCGCGGTAGCCGCGGAAACGGGTCGCCTCGACGCTGGAGGGGTTGGCCTCCATGGTGATCTCGATGCCGTCAGGCATATGCCATTCCCTGGCGATGCCGTTCAGCACGGCCTCGACGGTCGCCGGGTCCATCAGCGACGGCGTGCCGCCGCCCATGAATATGCTGGTGACGGTGCGCGGGCCGGAGAGGCGACGTGCCTCAGCCATCTCTTTCAGAAAGGCTTCGACGAAGCGCGGCTGGTCTACCGGCTGATGGCGGACATGGCTGTTGAAGTCACAGTAAGGACATTTGGCGGCGCAGAAGGGCCAGTGCACATAGACCCCGAAGCCGGGGTCCGTGTGGTCGCCGATGGAATTGAAAGTGGCCATTCCGTTCGTTTCTTCGGACCTTGGTCCGTCTTCAGTTGCCTAGATGCCCTTCGGGGCGTCAAGGCAGGTTTCTGCAAAGAGCTTGAAGGCGCGGGCGCGGTGCGAGAGCGCATTGGTATCGCCCGGCTTCCAGCCGTGTTTTTCCTCGGCGGTCATTTCGCCGAATGTGGTGTCGTATCCATCCGGTTGAAAGACCGGATCGTAGCCGAAGCCGCTTTTCCCACGTGGCGGCCAGACCAGCTTGCCGGCGACCTCGCCGCGGAAAAGCTCGACATGGCCATCCGGCCAGGCAAGGCAGAGCACCGAGACGAAGCGGGCGGTGCGGGACTCCGGCGTGGTCGCGCCCTTTTCCTGCAGCGCGGTTTCGACCTTCTGCATGGCCATGGCGAAATCGCGGGTGCCGTCAGCGGTTTCTGCCCAGTTTGCCGTGTAGACGCCCGGCGCGCCATCCAGCGCATCGACGACGATGCCACTGTCATCGGACAAGGCCGGCAGGCCGGAGGCATTGGCCGAGGCGAGCGCCTTGATCGTGGCGTTTTCCTCAAAGGTGGTGCCGGTTTCGTCGGGCTCGATGAAGTTCAGGTCGGCGGCGGACTTGGCGGAGAAACCGAGCGGGCCGATGAGATCGCGGATTTCCTGAATCTTGCCGGCATTATGGCTGGCGACGATCAGGGTCTTGTCTTCAAGCTTGCGCATGGGGTTCTCTCTCAGTCGATGTTCCAGAGGCCGGGTTCGGCGCATTCGAGGCTGTTGCCGGCGGGGTCGCGGAAATAGAAGGAGCGCGCGCCCGTCGGCCAGCGGATGTCTGCCTCGATGGCGATGCCGGCGGATTTCAGTTTTTCGGCCCAGAGGTCGAGGTTTTGGGCCGCGACGCGGAAGCAGGCGTGGCCTTGGCCTTGTGCGCCGTGGGGCGGGACAGGCAGCGCGGCTTCATGGGGCGGCTTCACCGTTTCTTGCGGGTTGAAGATCAGGAGTACGCCCGAGCCGCAACGGAAAAAGACGTGGCGATTGGCGACGCGGGTGATCTTTTCGAGGCCGAGGACGGTGCCGTAGAAGTTTTCGGCGGCATCGAGGTCTTCGGCGTAAAGCGCGGTTTCGAGGATGCCTTCGAGCGGGCTAACCATGAAGAGTGGCCCACACCCCACCCCGCAACCCCCCCCCCGGGGGCGGGGGCCCCCCAGCGGGGCCCCCCCCCCCGCCCCCCCCCGGGGGGGGGGCCG
>JAVBSF010000023.1:0-3021 GCA_031556925.1 Pararhizobium sp. | reverse complement strand
CGCTGCGGCTCCTCCATGGAAGTGCCGGATGTCTCTTCGGATCGATGCGGGAAGGCTCGCGAATTTCGGAGCGCCTGGGAATAGGGAAAGCGCGCCATGGACGATCAGGTCCTCCATTCTGGCACGAGCTACCAGATCGAGTGCCGAAACAGCTAATGACTCCGCGCACTGGCGCAGCGCTCTTCCGATGGAAACCTGCTTGGCTGCCAGCGCCGCCCTGATGCTCGAGGGGATTTCGGCAATCGCGGGGAGACGCCCTAGATCAAGCGCCAGTTGCCACAGCGCCTCCAGTTCAGCATCGATATCAACTGGAACCGTCACAGCACGCTTTATCGCGCGCTCGCGCATCGGTACGATGATATTGGCGATTACGTAACCAGCTGCCGAGTTGCGACCGTAGTAGGTTTCCTGTTCGAGCTCCCTGTCCCTGAAGACGACAACCACGCCCGGTGCGATAGAGATAGGCCGTACGCCGAGCGCCGTTGCGACCCATTCTATTAGTTCGCCTTGCGTGAAGTACTTTTGGAACGTGCCACGGGAGGTCAGGTATCCGTCGCCGTGCGGACGCTGCCCCCCGACATCTGCACGAGAGGTGAGCATGACGCCAATCGACATCGCTCGCTTGGCATAACTCCAGGCCTTCATTAGGGTCTGTACCCGCTCGACGGGGTCCTCGATCACGTTGACAACGAAACCGAGGTTGACGATGTCAGCTTCTGCGACACGTCCGTCGGGGCGGTGGATCGGGTCCCAACCGAAGGCTTCGAAGCCGTTCTCGACTAGAATGCTGATATCGCCACCGAGCCCGCAGCCGTAATCGAACAACGTTCTGTCCGGCGATAGTACCCTAGCCTTGATGAGTGAGCCAACGGGGCTCGAAAGGCCAGGCCGCACGATGGCCGTCTTCCATCGCGCTACTTCGGGTTTAGTCCCCGTTCGGACGCTCACGAGATTGGGGCCGTCAATTCTAATGCCTGCGCTTTCGAGCAGACGCGTCCAGGCATCTCTAGTTCCTATTGCATTCGTATGCTTAAAAAGTCCCTTTCCCTCGACTGTCTTAGTCACAGCGCGGAAGGTGGTTTGCCGGGGATCGTCCTCGGAAATAAGCAGTTCTTTCCTGTGCAGGATGGGTGGATTCGCCCGGCCCGAATAGTCGGTTTCGGAGATGTGCCCGCTTACGAGGTCGACCTTTGCCGACTTCAGGAGTGCCGGGAAGGCGTGGGCGGTGAAGTCTTCATAAAGTAGGAGCGAGACATCAGATCGGCCGATCTTCGCCACGTTCCACTCATACCCAAAAAGCACTTCACTGGCTCGTTTCACCTTCGCGGCCGCGGCAGGGTCAATCGACACAAGTGCCGCCCTGTGGACATAAAGATAGCCTCCGACACGCTTGCCGACACTCATGCGGACCTCCTGGACGCGGACGCTACAGCGAGCGTCCAGAAGGGTAAAGCCTTCTCATTTCCGGGCCTTCCAGCCCTTGATGATCGCGTCGGCTATCTTTGGCGTTTCGTTGGTCGGATGCAGGAACGGCACCTGAGTATAGACCTTGTCGTCGGTCGAAACCTTGGCGATAAGGTGCCCGAAACCAAGGAGCTTTTCAGCGCCCTTTTCACCAAGCGCGATCTCAGAACTTCCCTTGTCTCCGAGCTTGAGGATCAGTTTGTTGCCGAGATTGTTCCTCAACTGCATGGTCATCACGAGATTGTCGGCACGTTGGTAGATCATGACGAGATGGATGCCGCTCGACCTCGCAGCGGTGGCCAGTTCGTTGAGATACGGATTGGCGCGATCACGGAAGTCCTCATCTTGCATGATTTTCGGCACCTCATCGAAGATCATGACGATCCGCGGCAGGCGTTCGGCCGGAAGCCTGGTCTCATTATAGAGAGCGATATTCGGTATCTTGAGGTCGCCGAGGATCGTCAAACGCCGTTCCATCTCGGCGGTCAGAGCGGCAAGTGCTGCAATGATATCGTCGGCCTCCGACGCGATTTGGCCCTCAAAATGGGGCATATCCATCAGCCAGCCATAGTCGGCACCACGCTTAGGATCGATGAGCCGGATGCGGACGGCGTCGGGCGAATTAAACGCGCAGATGTCGAGGATTAGATTCGTCGTAAGGATGCCCTTGCCGCTGTTGGTACCTCCGGAGATAATGGTATGCGGAAGCGCTTGAGGTAGGTCTTCGAAGCCCCCAAAAAGTGGCAGGTACAGGAGCTCACCATCCACCTCGCGGTCGCCGACCACCAAAGCGTTCGTGCGGTCAGGCGAGGTCACGTCCAACTTCCGCCTGCGCCACGCCTCAGAAAGATGCATCTCCGCGCGCTTGGGTCGGTTGATGGAAATCGCGATCCGTCGCGTCATCGGCGTGACGCGGCCGATTTCCAGACCGTACTTCGTTTGGAGGTTCACCGACTGCTTTTCGAGCCAGGCGACGTCAACGCCAGATGCACCGTCGATCGTGATCAACGCCGAGTTTGGCGTCAGCCGTTTGTCAATGATGATTACCTTGAAGCCGTTTGCTTGAAGAGCATCACGCATTGCATCTGCCTGCTCGTCCAGCCACTCCGATCCCTGGTCGAGTTGGCCCGGCTTTCGCATGCGCATCAAAGCTTCCCAGACTTCAGGCAACCAGCCTTCGGGAGTTGGCTCGGCGGTCTCTGCCACGAGTGTTGAGGTGGCAGAAGACTGAACCTCGGTGGCAGGCTCGGCGATGCTCGCGTCGGCGCGCGTGGCCGCGGGGTTGACCATCGGCCCAGTCGTCTCGGCCATTACGAGCGCAGACCGTTCTGGATGAGGAGTGCCGGCGGACGCGTTCGGTACGGCCGGACCCGCCTCGGGCACGTTGCGAGAAACTTCTTCGATGCGTTCGGCAACGCCAGCAATCCCGGCATCGATTGTTTCACTATCCTCAATGGGAGTGGTGTAGGGGTTCGACGGCCATTCCGCCGGCACGCTTATCCGGGTCGGAGAGCGTTCCTTAACAAGGTTCTTGAACCCGGAAGCTATGGAGGGCCT
>JAVBSF010000404.1:0-3231 GCA_031556925.1 Pararhizobium sp. | reverse complement strand
ATGGTACGGATTTGAGTTAATAAGGGAGCCTCTTTGGATTCCTCAAATAATCCCTTATATAGTTGGGGCAATTGCTGCGATTGTTATGTACTACATTGTATACTATAGCAAATTTTGTCAAAAAGGTCAGCGTCACAAAGTAGTGACAGTTGTAATTCAAAGAAAAGAGGGATTTCTTTCGAGAGTGCTAAAGAAAAATAAGGGTGATGATGTTATAAAAGCTATTGAAACCGAAGAATTTTCGCCCTTTACTGAAGTAGATAAATATTTAGATTTTATATGGCGGTTTGTAAAGATATTTCTTGTTGCTCTTGTAGCCATCAATGTAGCAACACCATTAGCAATGAGGTTGAATTATTCAGCACCTGAAGAAGAAAACGCGGAGCGTTTTATTCGTTGGGTTGAATGCCGCTATTCAAGTACAGGCGAAATTTCTAAAAGTGTAGCAATAAACGCAGTAAAAGAAATGAAAATTAGAGAAGAGAGGTCTTTCTTCCCCGGCATAGTCGGAGACTACTTCTCAGACGGCTCTATGATGACATTTTATTCACCGCCTGAAAACGGCAGCAGAACTGACGGGAAAATGAGAACCGATTTCTCTCTTGCACAAGACCAAATGGGAGCTTGGATATTAATAGATGCGAAAGGCAATAGTCTTGAAGAAAATAGTGTTGGAAATTTCCGGGGATGGACAACTCGAGAAAAAGAACTTAAGTGTCATGATTTTGGAGTTTTGGGAGAAATGGCAACTACTGAGATGCCCGGAAATTCATCAACAATAACTAAACCAAAAAATGCTGAATAGGCAATTAATTGTTCCACTGAAACACTCTATTGCCAGCAGTGTACACTGGAAGCCAACCCTCTGCAAGCATAATGCCAGTATTATCTAACCCACATTCAGACTCTGATCCGTAAGCAGTATTCAATAAACGATCCGCGCCCAGGCGAAGAACAGACGTTTGAAACACTCGCTCTTTTTTCTTAGACCAGATAAGCTTCGAAGTGGGCTTCTTTTCAATGAATCCGCAGCTAGAAAGGAACAGTTCTAGGGCTGTCGAGTGGTCAAAATCAACATAAGAAACAACCGATTTTGGCTTAGCATCAGCTAGAAACGCTTGAAACAGCCTATTAGAAGCGCCGTGAACAATATAATCAGCCTTCACCGCATAGCGAAGCCATTCGAATTCCGCCTTGCTCCCAAACCTAGCCGCGCCGAATGTGGCCACCGCGAGCAATTCTTCTGCATTGAATAGCCCGTAAGCGTGCAGCTGACCTTTCATCCCTCCCTGAATATGATTCGCAGCCAAAAATTCATTAGCCAAATTCGCTGAAATTTTCCGCAGATCAAGTTTTCTTGAGGAAATCCTAGTGAAGCCTGTTTTAAGCTTTCCAGCAAGCAACCGTAGAATAGACTCCTCTGTGTCCCAATCATAGATCTGAACAAGACTCATCCCATGAGCCTTAGCTAACTTCGCACGCTGCTGATGCTGGCTCTGAGAAATGGCCTTGTGATTAGCACAAGGGAAATCACAGCCAGCAAGCAAACAAACATAAGACACCTGTGAATTATGCGTCACAGTAGGATTAATCTCAATCAAAAGCTTCTTTTCCGGAATAGCGAGATCAAAAGATTTTCCAGCTAAAGGATACTCTAGCTTAACAGTGACTTTAAAGAGATCTTCAATGAGCTGTTTCCAGTGAAGATTAAGCTTAGACACTCTTATTCTAGCCCCGCCGGATGCGGCTGTCTTAGCGTAAGACTCAAGCATTTTTTCTTTTATCTCTGGCACCTGACTCGGATACTCTTTGCCATAATGCTTTAGGTAATACTCACGGAGCTGCTGCTTTACCTCTTCACTTTGAAATGGATGATCAGTACCATAAAGCTCTTGAAATCGTGCTTTTAGTCGCTCTCTTAACTCTGGAGAATACGAAGGATGAGAGACCCCAAAACGCTCCTGTAGAGTATCTGAAGCTTTAGCCTTAACGTCTTCGTTTTGAAGTGGATGCCTAACTCCATAGCGCTCTTCATTGGTTTTGTAGCCCTTTTCGCGTACTGATGAATTTTGATTAGGCCAATTAGCGCCATAGCGTTTTACATTGGTTGCTTGAGCTTTCTTTTTTACCTCGCTAAGCTGCTGTGGGGCCTCTACTCCATAGCGGTCGAGGGAATTTTGCTTACGTTTCTGCTTTGATTCCTCGCTATGGGAAATCACACCACCGCATTTTTTAGAGCAAGTGCGAACCTTGTCAAAGCGATAAGGAGAAGAAATCTTGATGATTTTGCCGCAGACAACACAATTTTTCTCGTGAACTTCGCCACAGAATTTCCTTCCGGACGCCACCGCTTCTCCGCAAATTCTGCATGTGCTCATATAGTCTTTTTATCAACAAACCATGCGATGATGAAGCTTTCATACCCGCTAAAAGCACGCGCGAAAGAAAACCATAACCGATATTGATTTTGTCAGAAAGAAAAGGCGCTCATGAAGATAAAATCAGCTAGAAAGATAGCTCCCGAACCCGCTAGATGCATAGAGGTGAACTCTCCAGATCGCCTTTTCGCCGCCGGCGGAGTAAGCGGTCAGGCAGTTCTTTCTCACAATTCTGTGGCTCAGAGGAACATCGTGTTCGGCTGTATACTTAGACCAGATTCATGGCGGTTCCTGGGAATAGATTTAAAAAGAGTGGAGCTCTCTGTTTACAGAAGCTACTCTAATGTTGTTCTGGGTATCGCCACTACCCTTGAGGACGCGATCACCGTACTTCGTTTTGCACAACAAACCATGATGAAGCGCTACACAGAGCTAGAGACCCTCGGCCTCAACAATTTTCTAGATCTCCCCAATAAGGGACAAGCGCTCATGGTAATGGTGGATGAGGCCGGTGAGCTTCTGGGAAGCTCTGGAGTTAAAGCTCTAGGTGAAAGCACATACATTCCTAATCTCAACGGCCGCCGTAACATTGGAGAAATCGAGATTGGCGACACAGTCTTCGATAATGCTGGACTGTTCACTAAGGTTCTAGACAAATACACTCCCCAGGAGCAAGAGCAATTCGACCTCGTCCTCAAAAATGCATTAAGCGTTAGCTCCGGTGAGCTAACTAATGAGACGATTCGCACTGGTGCTGACCACTATTGGGTTGTTTATTGCCCAGATGATGAGCACACCGAAGAGCACGTAATCACCACGCGAGATCTCTACTCCGAGCTTCAGCTGACAGATC